>JACJNW010000001.1 GCA_014695195.1 Cyanobacteria bacterium FACHB-DQ100
TGCCAGAAATTCGGACAGCAATACGCCAATCAGGTGCGGCGCAAGCGTTCCTACGTCACCGACAAATGGCATCTCGACGAAATGGCGGTGACGATTAAGAGACAGCAATATTAAATATTATTTGTGGCGAGCCGTGGATAGTGAAGGAAACGTGCTAGATGTCTTACTGCAACGCCATCGAGACACTGAAGCAGCGAAGCGATTTTTCCGTAAGCTTTTGAAGAAACAAGGGTTTGTGCCACGGGTGATAGTCACCGACAAGCTGAAAAGCTATGAAGCCGCAAAGAAACAGGCGATGCCGAGCGTAGAACATCGACAACACAAAGGGTTGAATAATCGAGCGGAGAATTCGCATCAACCGACCAGGGTACGAGAACGACGAATGAGGCGATTCAAATCCCCTGGACAAGCGCAACGATTTCTCTCAGCCTTTGACCCGATTCGAGGACACTTCCACCCAAAACAACATGAACTGAGTGCAAAACGATACCAAGAAGAGCTGCGCCAACGATTTGAAGATTGGCGAGAAATTGCTTGCTTGAAAGTTGCTGCGTAATATTGAGCAGCGCCGAATGTTCAGGCATCATTGTGCTTAATTTTGAACATAAGCGGTTAAGTTGATGATACCCTTGGCGGTACGGTGCAGGCAGAAAGTCCTGGAGAAGGGCAAGGAACCACGATGACCGTGAGATTGCCTCTACGATCTCAACTCCTAGAAATCACACCGTCGAGTGACCTAGAGTCCACAGCAGCAGCCCTTTTAGAAGTCGATAGTCAGGAGGTCCCTTCTTTGGCAGGCTTACAAATTTTGGCGGTGGATGACGATGAGGATAGTCGCAACCTATTTAAGTACCGATTGGAAGAGGTTGGGGCAGAAGTGGTTGGGGTTGGCTCGGCTAGAGAAGCGACCGCGGCTTTGAGGGCATCTCCTGAGCGATTTGATGTCCTTTTAGCAGATATTGGAATGCCTGATGAGGATGGATTCTCTTTGATTCGGCAGGTGAGAGCATTAGAAGCTGGAGGACAAATTCCAGCAGCCGCGATCACAGCTTACGTCAGTGATCAGGAGCGACAAAGAGCGATCGAGTCGGGATTTCAAAAGCACTTAGCGAAACCCGTTAATTGGACTCAATTGATTAGGACGATCGCGGAGTTAGTTGGACGATCTCTCTAACGTCAAAACAGCAAATCCCCTCCCAAGATTGGAAAGGGACTTGCTTTCTAAAACTTGTCGATTCTAGACCGCAACTTTGTGCGAGTCGCTAACTTGGCTAGGAGACTGCACTTTGCCCAACAAACCCTGCAAGGTCTCGCCCTCAATCACTTCGGTTTCGAGCAGTTGAGTCGCGATCGCTTCGAGCAGTTCCCGGTTCTGGCGCAAAATCGCGAGGGCACTTTCGTGAGCCGTTTCGACAATTTCTTTGACTTCGATATCGATCGCTTTTGCAGTATCCTCGCTCACCATCCGCCGAGGATTAGAACCATCCCCTAAGAACATTGCCTGCTGTCCTTGCTGATAGGCGAGTGGTCCCAATACCTTACTCATGCCGTAAGTTGTCACCATGCGTTCAGCTAAGTCGGTGGCTCGCTGCAAATCGTTAGAAGCGCCTGTTGTGATGCTGCCAAAGATGACTTCTTCTGCCGATCGTCCACCCAGCAAGGTCGCAATTTGTCCCCGGAGTTCGGCTTCATTCAGCAAGAAGCGATCTTCTGTTGGCAGTTGTAATGTGTAGCCTAAGGCTGCCATACCGCGCGGCACGATCGAGATTTTCTCAACGCGACCATTTCCAGTGGTTAAGGCTCCCACCAAGGCATGACCGACTTCGTGATATGCCACAATCTTCTTCTCGGTTTCGTTCAGCACACGGCTTTTCTTTTCGAGTCCCGCTACTACACGCTCGATTGCTTCGGCAAAATCCTCTTGAGCCACAGTCTGACGATGATTTCGAGCCGCCAAAAGTGCTGCTTCGTTGACCAGATTAGCAAGATCGGCTCCGGCAAAACCGGGTGTACGAGTTGCGATCGCTCTTAAATCGACATCTGGACCCAGTTTGACCTGTTGAGCATGAATTCTCAGAATCGCATCCCGACCCGAAAGATCAGGTCGATCAACTAAGACTTGTCGATCGAATCGACCGGGACGTAACAGGGCTTGATCTAAAACTTCGGGGCGATTCGTTGCCGCAAGGACAATCACAGTCGCATCCGTCGCTGCGAATCCATCCATTTCGGTCAGCAATTGATTCAGCGTTTGTTCGCGTTCATCATTCCCGCCATACATACCGCTGCTGCTGCGAGATCTGCCGATCGCGTCAAGTTCATCAATAAACACAATACAAGGCGCTTGCTTCTTTGCCTGGTCAAATAAATCGCGGACTCGGGAAGAACCCACCCCGACAAACAGTTCCACAAACTCAGACCCCGAAATACTGAAGAATGGAACCCCCGCTTCGCCAGCGACAGCTTTGGCTAACAGCGTTTTTCCAGTTCCAGGCGGACCCACGAGCAATACGCCTTTCGGAATTTTTGCGCCGATCGCGGTATAACGTGCCGGAGTTTTGAGAAAATCTACAATCTCAACTAACTCAGTTTTCGCTTCTTCTACCCCGGCAACATCCGCAAACGTGATCTTTTCGGATTCCCCTTCGACATACACTTTGGCTTTACTTTTACCGATCGACAGTGCGCCTTGTGGACCATTCGTGCCTCGTGCTAGAAAGAATTGCCAAATTGCCACAAAGATCAGCGGCGGAATCACCCAGCCGAGCAGACTCGTAAACCAGCCATTTCTTGGCGGTGGTGTTGCGGCAAACTCAACCCCTTTTGCTTCTAAAAGTTTGGGTAGCTCTAAATCAAAGATCGGAGTCGTTGAAAACACTTGTCCCGGCGTACCATCCTCGGTTTTCAGTTGATACCGAATTTGATTCTGACCGACTGAAACTTGGCTAACTTCTCCTTCTTGCACTTGATGAATGAACAAGCTATAGGGAACTCCCGGAACTTGAGCACCAAACAAGTTAGGCAAAAACAAGTTGACGAGCAGGAATACTCCCGATACGGCAAGCAAGATGTTTGAAATTAAGCGAGAACGAGGCGGTGTCGGTTTTTCTTTGATTGCCATAAGTGAAGGTCACAATGCTTTTCTCTCAACGTTAGAATTTTGTAGCTCAAGTTACAAGTCAACCAAAGACAGACTCGATCGCCGTCCTTCTAATGATGATATGAGTAAGTCGTGAGCCAACACAAACGAGTGCAACACAATTGTTGCATCATAGGCATTCAATGTGACGTGGTTCTGTCCTAATTCTGCTCCCGTCATTGATCCGCAGATCAGTTAGATCCTTGCTGACAGGTTGTTAGTAGGCGGTAAAATAACTCTTCGCGCTAACCCTACTTGCCTCAGGCTTACAATCACCCACCAGGTCATATCAATTTCCCACCATTTCCAGCCTGCTTTTGCCACATTGGGATAGGCATGGTGATTGTTGTGCCAACCTTCGCCATAAGTCAGGATCGCTGCCCACCACAAATTCCGAGAATTGTCCTCTGACTCATGACTGCGATAGCCTGTCATGTGACTAGCAGAGTTAATTAACCAGGTACTATGCCAAAGCAGAACGGCTCGGAGAAATAGTCCATAGATTACAAATGACCAACCGCCAAGCAGGTACAGCACAACGCCAAGGGGAATTTGCAGGAGTAGATAATAGCGATCGAGCCAGCGGTAGAAGGCATCTTTCGCTAAATCAGGTGCAAATTTGCGATTTGATTCGTATTCAAAAAACTCTGGGCGGTTGTAAAGCAACCAACCCATGTGGCTCCACCAAAACCCTCGTTTTGCCGAATAGGGGTCTTTGTCAATGTCTTCTGTGTAGGTGTGGTGCCGACGATGCCCTGCCACCCAAAAGATTGGACCCCCTTGTAATGCCAAAGCACCCACAGTTGCGATCGCATATTCCAATCCCTTTGGCACCTGCAAACTGCGATGCGTCAGTAGTCGATGATACCCCAGACAAATGCCGATACTGCCAAATAACCAGTGCAGGAAGATCGCAACTCCCAGTGCCGACCAGGAGAAGGCATTGCTGAATGAGAAGATGAATTAGACTGGAATGGGCACATCTCGAAATTTGAGGTAGTGCAGTAACAAGCGAATCGAATGACTGAGCATCTCCACTGACTTCGAGTAGCACAAGGTCTTACGATGCA
>JACJNW010000002.1 GCA_014695195.1 Cyanobacteria bacterium FACHB-DQ100
CCACCCCTGTAGAGACGATCGTTCAACCGCCATCTCGGTTTGAAGTGGCAGCCTTAGCCGTCTCGAACCAACCGCTCTCGATCGCTCAATTAACCGGACGCAGCGTTCCCGCGATCGTCAGAATCCGCACAACTAGCGGACGTGGAAGTGGATTTGTGATCGATTCTTCGGGACTGGTGATCACGAATCATCATGTCGTGGGTTCTGCATTTACGGTGAATGTCGATCTGTATGATGGCAGTACCCGCATCGGGCGAGTTTTGCGGCGCGATTCTGAACTTGATGCCGCGCTGGTTCAACTCGACGGCGAATCGACCGAAATTTCTGGCTTACCACTTTGTCAGACGAATGCAGTGCGAGTCGGAGAATCGGTGATTGCGATCGGCAATCCTTTATCCCTTTCTAATAGTGTGACTCAGGGCATTGTGAGCGGATTTCGACGCGATGGCGATCGCAGCTTAATTCAAACAGATACCGCGATCAATCCAGGTAACAGTGGCGGCCCTTTGATGAATCGCCAAGGTGCAGTCATTGGGATTGTGACTGAGAAGATCGCCAGTAAAGGGATTGAAGGACTGGGATTTGCTTTACCCATCGAACAAGTGCTGCATCGGCTGAATGTCCAGATCGTTCAACCCGATCGCGCAGCACTCGATGACTGTGGCAATCCGATTGCAACCTCTCAATCGGAGCAACGATCGCTCTAAGTCGTCAACAACTGATCTTTGGGAATGGCATAGGGATCTTTGCCATATCCCAAAGCAAACCGGAATGAATGCGCCACGCTTTTACTAGACAGCGTCATAAACACAATCAATGCCGTGAAGACGACGATCGATGAAACCGCATACAATCCCCGATAGCCGATCGCACTAGAAACACTGCCTAAAATCGGGCCTGCTAAAGCAATTCCAAGATCAAAGCCACCGACGAACAAACCGAAAATCCGTCCGCGCTCAAACGGCTGACAGCGATCTGCAACCAGCGCGATCATAATCGGCAGAACTGTTCCGCCGCCAAATCCTTGGAGTGCGGCTGAGAGCAAAAACAAGCTTGCAGAATTCGCTTGCCACAACAAAAGCATTGCAACGGTATAACAAAGCAACCCGATCGTAATAAATCGTCCCCGCCCATAGCGATCGCTTGCCTTTCCAGCCACAAACCGCGCCAGAAATCCCGTAATCGCCCCGGCTGTGTAGAACAGTCCGGAATTTAGCTCTACTCCAGCACTCTTAATGTGGAGTGGAATAAAGGTTGAAATTGCTCCAAATGCAATCCCCACAAGCAACATCGTAATCGTGGGAACCCGGATACGATCGCTGAGCAACAATCGCCAAAATACACCTTGGGTTTTAGAGTTTTGCGGTTGATGCTGGACTGGCGGCGCATGAACGAACATGGCGCAAGTCAGGCTCATCATGCCTAGCAGTGAACTCATCACAAACACAGCGCCATAAGTGGTGAGTTCTTGGAGATACCCGCCCAGCGCTGGGCCTAATGCCATCCCGATCGGATTCACTAAGCTCATATATCCGATCAGTTCCCCCCGATTCTCAGCCGGTGCGAGGTCAACGACCAGCGAACTATATGCCGTTGTCAGCGCGGCAATGCTAATCCCGTGAAAGGCTCTAACCAGCATTAACAACGGAATCGACTGCGTGAGTAAATGACAAATCGGAGCCAGTGTTGCAACCGCGATTCCAATCAGCAGGACAATCTTGCGTCCCTGCTGATCTGCCATTCTGCCAGCTTGGGGACGAAAGATTAATAAGCCGATCGCAAATGCGCCCATGACAATTCCAAGCTGATTGTCCGGTGCGCCGATCGATTGTAAATACAACGGCAGAGTGGGTAAAAGGCTGGCTAAACTCGCCCAAAACAACAACCCTGCCGTAAACAATACCCCCAGATTTTGCCGTGTCTGGGGGGTTAACTTGGCAAACGTACTCAACGCTTTATTCCCGATTAATGAAGGATCCTAGAATATGAAACGGTTTAGCTTCCCGCGAGAATAGCAGGCATCAAAATGCCATCGATCGCATGAATCACACCGTTATCCGCCAAAATATCTGCTTTCGTCACAGCAATATCGTTAACTTTGATTCCACCCTGATGATCGACCGCAATCACCGATCCTTCAAGCGTTGGCGCTTCTTCGATTTCGGTCAAATCCTCAAATCGAACATCACCATCCAAAATGTGATAGCTCAGAACGCGACGTAACTTCGGTAAGTCTTCGAGCAGTGCATTCAGGGTTTCCTTGGGCAACTTGGCAAAGGCTTCATCAGTCGGAGCCAGTAGGGTGAACGTCCCATCATTTTCAAGCTCTGAAGCAATGCCAGCTTTGTCGATCGCCGAAACCAGCGTTTTGAATGATCCCGCTTCGGATGCAGTTTGTAAAAGATTTGCCATAGTGACTGTCCTATTTAATTCTCCCTTTAAGAAAGAACATTGCGATCGAATAAACATCGAACGAAAGGGAGAATTGAGGACAAAGCTAGGAATCGCTAGATCCTTGTGTGCTGTCTAAAAGGTTCTTTTTCGACGTTCTTAGCTCATTCCATAACCCCTTGATCTGATGGTAGGCATCATCGGGTGAAATTTTTCCCGATGTTTCTAAACCGCATAACAAGGAGACCCGCTGGGCGAATTCCTGTAAATTTGCATTGAAAGCTAGATGCTCCGGCGTGAAGTTTCCCCGGTAGTGTGCATTCGGGTACAAAAAATCTTGTTTTTGTTGCTCTGGTGTCTTATCCACAGTTCCACCCTTGGTTTTCGCTTGTCTCTGTATTGTAAGGTGACAATTCTGTGCTGAAAAGTGAAGATGAATTATTTTTGTGCGGCAAGAATTGCTTTTAGTTGACAAAGTGCTTCTTCTACGGTTGCTGCAATGCTCACCCGTTCTGGATCGAGCGATCGCCAAAAGGTTTGCGCGATCGACTCTGCGCCCAACAAAATCACAGACTTTTTCGCTTTCAGCGCTAAAGCAATCTCTGAAGCCGTTCCCGCCCCCATGCCGCAAGTCACGATCGCCTGACTCGATAGCACGTTGATGTTATTTCGCGCATTTCCCATATCCGTGATGATCGGAATGTCGATCGCATCGCTCATTGCGGAATTCTGGTGCGGCAAAATGCCGATCGTCAATCCACCACAGCTTTTTGCCCCTCGGCTGACTGCATCCATGACTCCAACATTGCGCCCACCGCTCAAGACCACCCAGCCAGACCGCGCAATGCCCGCACCGAGTTCGTAAGCCGTTTGAATTTCGAGCGGAGTCGCTTCTTCAACTCCCATGACCCCGACGATCGTTTTGGGCATTTTGATCACAGAACTGATGCAACGTGGATATGAGTTTTTTACCATTCGTTTCGATTATTGTGCCAATTTACAACGGTGAAACCGATTTACCCGCCTTGCTCGATTGCCTACGGGCACAGACTTATCCCCATTTCGAGTGCTTGCTAGTCGATAACAACAGTAGCGATCGCACCGCCGAACTTTTAAAGGCAGCAGAATCGGAGCGCATTCGATCGCTGAAGCAATTCCAGATTCAAAGTTCTTATGCGGCTCGTAATACAGGCATTCAAAATGCAACCGGGGAAATTCTTGCCTTTACCGATGCCGACTGTCGCCCCGACCCGGACTGGCTGACCCATTTGGTGCAGCCATTTATCGATCCAGCCGTGGGATTGGTCGCTGGAGAAATCAAAGCGCTTTCGGGACACACCTTGTTAGAGCAATACGCCGATCGTCAAGCAACCCTCTCGCAAAAACACACGCTGAATCATCCCTTCTGTCCCTACGGTCAAACTGCCAATCTCGCCGTTCGGAGGGCAGCACTGCCCCAAGTCGGCTTATTTCGTCCCTACTTAACCACTGGCGGCGATGCGGATATTTGCTGGCGAATTTTGCGCCAAACCGATTGGCAATTGCGCTTTGCAGAAAGCGCGATCGTGCGTCACCGTCATCGCGCTACCCTGGCTGAACTCCGGAGCCAATGGCGCAGATACGGACGTTCAAACCGCTATCTTCATGAGCTACACGGCATCGCCCTGATGCGCGAACCCCATTTTGCGGAATACCGTTACCGATCGCTGCGCTGGCTCCTGAAAGAATTACCGATCGCATCGCTGAACCTGCTTCGAGGCAAAGCCAGTTGGGTCGATTTGATCAGTACCCCGATCGGGCTTCTTTGTCTGCAAGCTCGCGCTCAAGGGCAACGACAAGCGCAACTTTCAAAGGCAGCCCATACGATCGAACCCGTAAGCAATTCCTGCTTACCAAACTTAATTGATTCAAAATTCGCTAAATTTGAGTAAATGCGTGGGTTTAGCGAGACGTTTCGTTTGGTTCTAGACTTGGGAAGTCCCCTAAGCCGAAACCCCGACTGAACCCACATCAAACCTATGCGTTAGAGGAATCGATCATGCCGGAGCAACTTCTATTAGTCGATGACGAACCTGGACTCCGGGAAGCGGTACAAGCCTATCTCGAAGACAGCGGCTATACGGTACACACTGCGACCAATGGACAGGAAGGATGGGAAACCGTGCAGCGCGTCCTGCCCGATCTCGTGATCACCGATGTGATGATGCCCCAAGTCAGCGGCTACGAATTCCTCAAGCAACTGCGCGACGATCCCCGCTTCAAAACGCTGCCTGTGATCTTTCTCACCGCACGCGGCATGAAAAGCGATCGCATCCAGGGCTACGATGCAGGCTGCGATGCTTATCTACCCAAGCCGTTTGATCCGGAAGAACTCGTGGCGATCGTGGGACGGTTGCTTCAGCAAAGAGCAGATATCAAATCAACAGGCGGCGATAGTGATGTCAATCTTGCAGCACTTTCGCGCCAAATTGCTGAAATTCAAGCCGAACTCAAAGGGCGAGGCGCGATCGCTCAAAAGACCACTCCGATGAAGCTCGATTTCACCCCCAGAGAACAAAGCGTTCTCGACTTAGTCGTGGATGGGTTGATGAACAAAGAGATTGCCCGTCGGCTCGATACGAGCGTCCGCAACGTCGAGAAATACGTCAGTCGCCTGTTTAGCAAGACGGGCACCAATAGCCGCACTGAGCTAGTCAGATTCGCACTGGAACACGGACTCATGACTCCCAATCAGCAACGTCAAACTGGAGCGTAATAGCAGTGTGGGGGCTGCGATCGATCGTCAAGTTCGCGTTTAGCTGATACACGAGCGAATTGATGATCTGGAAGCCTAAAGTTTGAGGGCTGCTCAGGTCAAAATTTGCGGGTAATCGATCGCCCGTGTCGCTTACGGTGAGGGCAACTTGCGAATCCTCGATCCGGAGCGACACTGCAATTTCTCCAGCTTGATCAGAAAGTCCATGTTTCAGCGCATTTGAAATCAGTTCGTTCAAAATCAACCCAACGGCAACGACTTGATTTGAAGCCAGTTCGATTTCTCCACGGACAAGGGTTTGCAGCGTGATTCGCTCTGGCTCGATCTCATAAGTTTGCGCCAATAACAGAGTTAACTCCTGCACATATCCACCGAGGCGAATGGTTGTCGCATTACTCGATTCAGATAATCTTTCATGCACCAGCGCCATCAGCCGGATTCGAGTCTGGTAATTCCGCAGCAAGGATTGAACAGCGGCATCTTGCGATCGCAGCACTTGCAGATCGATCAAACTAGCAATAATCTGCAAATTGTTCTTAATGCGGTGGTGAATTTCCCGCAGCAGCATCTCTTTTTGCTGCACTGTCGCTTGCAACTGGTCGATCGCAGAGCTTTTTGCCTGAATCAGCGATCGTGCCGCTTGCAAAACTTGAATTGCTGTCTGTAACTCTTGATCAATCTCGGTTTGAAAGGTGGGATTTAGCGCCGTTTGGGTCAACAAGCGATCGCGAATCGAGGCGAGGGTTTGCCGGATCGTTTCGATCTGCTGGGCAAACTCGCCGTTATTCATACTAGAAATCATTTACGTCTCAGGAACTCAATCAAAATTAGCCGAGTGCTGCTGCGAAGGCGACTGAGCAAGGGGCAACATCAATGCACCATCTCAGAGTGTTCAGAGGCTTGCACGACATTTCTGCAACCCATGCAAAAAACACTTTTACTAGCAAGGAACTTAACGACTCATGCATTTGGGGCTTGATATCATAATTTACCATTAAATACAAGGTTGAATACTCTGAATGTGCCAGTTTTCTCTCAAGAACGGTCAATACACCTGATGATCGACATCAGCTATACTCAATGTCTTAAGTGTTAAATACTGAAACGTTTTTTTAAGCGGTACATTACAGTAGAGATAGACTCGTGAAATGCCAGTAACGTTTGAGGCGATTTATGGCTGCTAATCTTGCTTCCAGTTCGAGGGTCGCGACACCAGCCGCACAAGATGCGGTAGCGCTACGAGAGGTTTTCGCATCGCTAACGGCTGAAAGTTGCCCGCTCACCTACAACTTCCACATGCACACGACGCACTCGGATGGACAGCTACATCCCGAAGCGCTCGCACAACAGGCGATCAACCTATCGCTCAAAGGATTTGCCATCACGGATCACCACCAGATCAACGGGTACAAAATGGCACAGCGATATCTAGAAACCCATCAGGTCGGTGCAACAGTTCCGCATCTATGGACAGGAGCTGAAATCACCTCCAGATTGCTTGAAACTGAAGTACACATTCTAGGGTTCGCGTTTGATCCGGAGCATGGCGCGATCGCGTCTTATTTGCAAGGCAGCGCACCGCGAGGAGAATGCGCTCAAGCTGCACGAGTGATTAGCGCCATTCATCAAGCAGGCGGAATTGCGGTGTTGGCGCATCCAGCGCGATATCGACGATCGGCAGATGAATTAATTCCAGCCGCAGCAATGGTGGGGATTGATGGGGTAGAAACGTTTTACGCTTATAACAATCCGAAGCCTTGGAAGTCTAGCCCCAAGGAAACAGAGCGGGTGACGCAGCTAAAGACTCAGTTTGGTTTGTTGAGTTCTTGTGGAACGGATACTCACGGAATGAGCTTGCTACAGCGTCTCTAGGCATTCAATCTCTAGGCATCTAATCTCTAGGCACTCAAACAGTGTGATAGTTAATTTCTGCGTCGAAACTGTTTTGAGAAATACTAAAGCTTGATAGGGTGGCAACAGCCTTTCATCACAATGGGTTATGTCTTCCCTTTTATCAGACGCTTCACAACGATTACAGCAAGCATTAAAGTACACCTCGCTTTCAGAGGACGCGATCGAGTCTTTGAAATCCGCAAAGGCATCGCTTTCAGTGTCGATTCCGGTGCGAATGGATGACGGGTCGCTGAAAGTGTTTCAGGGCTATCGGGTGCGGTATGACGATTCACGGGGCGCAGGTAAAGGGGGAGTGCGGTATCACCCAAATGTGACGCTGGATGAGGTGCAATCGCTGGCATTTTGGATGACGTTCAAATGCGCCGTGCTCAATTTGCCGTTTGGGGGGGCGAAGGGTGGCATTACGGTTAATCCAAAAGCCTTATCACGGCTTGAGCTAGAGCGCTTGAGCCGGGGATATATTGACGCGATCGCCGATTTTATTGGGCCGGATGTGGATATTCTGGCTCCCGACGTTTATACAAATGCAATGGTGATGGGCTGGATGATGGATCAGTACAGCATCATTCGGCGGCAGAATACTCCGGGTGTGGTTACAGGCAAGCCGATCGCGATGGGGGGCAGTTTGGGACGAGATACGGCAACGGCAATGGGTGCGTTGTTTGTGATCGAGGCAATGTTACCTAAGTTTGACAGAAAGCCCCAAGACACCACGATCGCAGTGCAAGGATTTGGGAATGCGGGAGCGACGATCGCAGAATTGCTGCATCGGGCTGGATATAAAGTGGTTGCAGTCAGCGATTCTAAAGGTGCAATCTATTCCGAAGCTGGACTAGATATTCCCAGCATTCGCCAACACAAAAATGAAACTCGCGCTCTGCAAGCGGTGTACTGCGAAGGTAGCGTCTGCACGGTGACCGAGCACGATCGCATCACCAACAAAGAACTGCTTGAACTGGATGTCGATGTGCTGCTGCCGGCTGCGTTAGAAAATCAGATCACCGAAGCAAATGCGAACAACATCAAAGCAAAGCTAATCTTTGAGCTTGCGAATGGGCCGATCACCTCTGCTGCCGATGCGATTTTAGAGCAGAAAGGAATTTATGTGTTTCCAGATATTCTAGTTAATGCGGGCGGTGTCACTGTCAGCTATTTTGAATGGGTACAGAACCGCAATGGCTTGTACTGGACATTAGGCGAAGTGAATCAAACGCTCCAGCGCAAGATGGTTGAGGAAACAGAGTGCATTTGGTCGATCGCACAAGAACTATCGATTCCCGTCCGAACGGCTGCCTATGTTCATGCCCTGCAACGATTGGGAGAAGCTCTCGATGCCAAAGGGACTCGCAACTATTACACCAGTCGATGAACGACACGCGCCCTTCTCAGGGCGCGGTTTCAGGCATAGTTCTGCGTTAATTTGAATGCTTGCTTTGCGGAGCGCGTCCGAATAGATGCGTCAAGCTTGCAAATCGATCGCGAATCTCATCGCTCAGCATCTCCGATCGATACCGCCAGCCCCAATTGCCTTCTGCTTGCCCTGGTGCATTCATCCGGGCATCGGTTCCTAAGCCCATCAGGTCTTGCAGCGGAATGATAGAGAGTACGGCAACTGAACTCATTGCCACGCGAATCAAATCCCAGTGAATGCCTTGATGGCTAATGCAGCCAAGATAGTTCAATAAGTTATCGCGCTCATAGTCTGAAAGCTGCTCATACCAGCCGATCGTTGTATCGTTATCGTGTGTTCCGGTATAAACAAGACAGTTGTGTGGATAGTTAAACGGGAGATAGGGATTATCCGGAGCAGATCCAAAGGCAAAGTGAATGATCTTCATGCCTGGAAACTCAAACTTGTCTCTCAGTTGTTCTACTTCGGGAGTGATTACACCCAGGTCTTCAGCTAAGATTGGCAGCTTACCTAACTTGCGATCGAGCATCTGAAAAAACAACTCTCCTGGTGCTTCGACCCAGTTTCCATTTATTGCCGTTTCTTCACCCTGCGGCACTGCCCAGTAAGCTTGAAAACCGCGGAAATGATCAATCCGAATCCAATCGACTAAATCTAACATGGCTTCAAAGCGCTGCACCCACCACTTGAAGTCAGTCTTTTCAAGGTACTCCCAATCATAGATGGGATTGCCCCAAAGCTGTCCAGTTGCACTAAAGTAGTCCGGTGGAACACCCGCCATCAGTTCGGGATGACCCGTTTCAGGATCAAGCCTGAAGTTTTGTGAGTTTGCCCACACATCCGCACTATCGTGCGCGACATAGATGGGAATATCTCCAATGATCTGAATCCCATTTTCATTTGCATGTTGTTTGAGCTTAATCCACTGCCGGAAAAACTCGAACTGGAGGTATTTTTGGTAGAAAATCTCGTCTTGTAAGCGTTCTTGAGCGTGTCCGATCGCTTCCGGCTTAAACCGCATCAGTTCCGGTTCCCACTCGTACCAGCTTTTCCCACCGCTTTCTTCTTTCAGCGCCATAAATAGCGCATAATCTTCGAGCCAGTAGGCTTTGCGAGTACAGAACTCAGCAAACTCTCGTTGCTCAGATTCACGATGCTTGAAGGCTTCACAAGCTTTGCGCCACAACGGAGCTTTCGTCGCATAAACGCGATCGTAATCCGTTCCATTCAGCCAGAACTCCGGCAGATTGGCAAAGTCTGATTCTTCTAATAATCCCCGATCGCGCAGCGCTTCTAGGCTAATCAACAACGGATTCCCTGCCATTGATGAATACGAGGCATATGGTGAATTTCCATAGCCTGTTGGCCCAAGGGGCAACACTTGCCAATACTGCTGATCGCTCTGCACCAAGAATTCAATAAAGCGATGAGCTTCAGCTCCCAACTCACCAATACCAAATCGACCAGGGAAACAGGTAGGATGCAGCAAAACGCCGCTCGATCGTTTCAAAGACATAAAATCAACGCGAGGAAAAGGCTCCCAGAACTGTAACATAGAGCGAAAAGCGCAATCTCTGCCGAAAGAAGAATCAAGATTTATTCGGAAAACGTAAACTTTCTATGGCTCATCGCAATCCTGCTCCCACCGTGGACATCATTATCGAATTAATCGATCGTCCTCATCGTCCGATCGTCTTAATCGAACGCCTCAATCCTCCCCACGGTTGGGCAATTCCCGGTGGATTTATTGATTACGGCAATTCTGCTGAAACGACTGCACACAACGAAGCGATCGAGGAAACCGGACTCGAAATCGAACTGGTGGATCTGCTGGGTGTGTATTCTGCTCCCGATCGCGACGAGCGCCAGCACACGATGAGCGTTGCTTATATTGCGACTGCTAAAGGCAATCCCAGAGCGGGAGACGATGCGAAAACCGTGCGCGTGATCAACATTTGGGAGATCCCACCAAATTTATGCTTTGATCACGATCGCATTTTGCACGATTATTTACAGTACAGAAATTATGGAATGCGTCCAAAGCCCCTATGAACAAACCAGTGAAGAAAGTAATTCGGACTGATGCGGCTCCGGCTCCGGTTGGCCCCTACAATCAAGCGATCGTCGCTCAAGGATTAGTCTTTGTCGCGGGGCAAATCTCGCTTGATCCTAGAACGGGCGAGATTGTCGGTGCGGGTGATATTGTGGCGCAAACCGATCGAGCCTTAACCAGCATGAAGGCAATTCTAGAGGCGGCGGGTTCGTCGATGGCAAACGTCGTAAAGACGACGGTGTTTCTGAAAGATATCAATGATTTTGCAGCCATGAATGCGGTGTATGCCAAGTATTTTGAGGAAGAAAGTGCGCCTGCTCGAATTTGTGTGGAAGTCGCACGATTGCCCAAAGATTTGTTGGTTGAAATTGACTGTATTGCAAGCGTAAATAATTAACGGCTTGTCGGTAGGGACGTTCTCACGGAATAGCTCTACAGTTAGAAAACGCGATCGCTGCTTTCTCAACGAGCAAACGATCGCGCTTGATTCGACTAATCCGGCATACTATTCGGTCAAATGGTGTTAAGACTTCTCGACGACTTGAGCGCCGTGTCCGCGTGGATCGCTTGGTTTGGCGCTTGATTTGGTGCTGGCAGGTGAGGAAAACGCCGAAGTTTGTCCGATGCTTTGGGCGTGGGGAAGTTCTGTGCCCATCGATAACGCAATCAAATTCTCTTCTACGATCGATCGCGGTTGCTCACCAATCGCTTGAGCGATCGCATTCCCTGTTTGATCCATATAAACAAAGTGCGGAATGCCATCGACGCGATAATGCAGAATTTCGGGCAGCCACTTGTCGTTATCCACATTCAGCATGACGAAATTCACTCGATCGCCATAGCTATCTTTGAGTGATTTTAGCTCTGGAGCCATTGCCTGACAGCTTGTACACCAATTAGCATAAAACTCCATCAGTGTCGGTTTGCCGTTGGTTAAGGCAACTTCTAGTGGTGTAGAAGCAGCAGACATTTCATTCAGCGAAACGCCTGTCGTTTGAGTGCGGAGTCCAAGCACCATCGCAACAGTAAGCACGATCGCGCTAATCACAATCAGAAAATTGCGGACACGAGCCGCGATCGGGGTTGAAGATTCCATAGCGTTTGTGAGTTCCTATCTTGCTTCTTTCAGTGTACCGAGATTACTGCGTCGGCGAATTCACAAAATCCCATTCCTTCCGGCTGCGTGGTGATGTAGGTTGGTAAGTGCTTTAGTTGCGTTTGATAGTGCTGAATGTTGGCAACTCCGATCGACATTGAAAACTGAGACGCATCAAATAAACTTTCATCATTTGGACTATCGCCAACAGTTGCAACTTGCTTCAGGTTGTACTGAGGAAATCGATCGCTTAAAACCTTTAATAGTCCCTGTGCTTTGTCTTGTTGCAGTCGTTTAATGTGACATTGAACATTGCTATAAGTGAAGCCAAAACCACGTTTTTGACAGAGCAAGCTTAATTGATTAAGGTCTGAAACTGCTAACCCAGCAACATCAAATGTCCAATCGGTAAGACGAAACGCATTATCACTGGATTCTTGAATCTGTGGAAACTGCGATCGTAGTTCTAAAAACATTTCTGCTAACTTCTGGCGATGCACTTTCAAGTCCGCGATCGGCACTAATAATTCTTGTGTTTCACCTTGATAAAACAATCCGCCGTTTTCGGCGATCGCCCCTACGATCGGTAAGTAATGGACTAAACCATTCACCCAACCCGCTGATCGTCCAGTTACAATCAGCACCGCAACTCCGGCTTGATTCAGCCGATCGAAGACTTGTAACAGTTGAGGCGTAAATTTTTGACTGATGGTTAACGTTCCATCCATATCAGTTGCAATGAGTTGAATTGACTGCAAATCGGGAGCGCTACTGAGCGGAATCATCGTTAGCTGCCTCGCATTGACTCCTTAATTCTTTCATGTTGTAGAAACACTGAAATATTTACTCTGGTTTCTGGGCACTCTGAAACCGACGATTCTCGCCCTGAAAAAGTCCTATGTCACCTCACGCTTATCCCCTGCTTGCTCAAGCTGCTGTCAAAACTCAGCCCGCACCTAAGCCACAAGTTCAAACTGGGGCAAACATTTGGATGACGACTTCGGGGGCGCTGTTTTTGATGCTTGTTGTGTTAGGAATTCTCTCCACAATCCAAGCTAGTAAGCTGAAAAAACAAGTGAAGTTTGAGATGCTCAAAAATCGCGAGTATCAGAAAAAATTGAAATATGCGGTAGAAACGATCGGCAAAATGGAGCGCAACCCCGATCTGATTCACTCGCGCGAATTTAACCTCGATTATCTCCGGATGCGAATGGCGGAAGAAGTGTTTCACTTTGCGATCGTCAATCAAATTAAGATCCGCGTTAAAGATAAAATCACGGTCGCCCTGCGTCCGACCCAAGCCAATCAAGGCGAAATTGGCATTGCCAGCACAGGTCGCCAAGTCGATGAAATCTTTGACGTGCTATACAAAACAGGTGAGACGGCACAATCGACTAGAGTTTTGTTCCGCATTCAAATCAAGATTCTGAAGCTTCCAACTCAGCCTACTTCAGTCACCATTAATCAGATTATTGATTGCTTTGAAACCTTCCTCAGCCCAACCCACGAGAATGATACGTGGCAACCTGCGGTACAAGGCAGAATTGCCAATATGCGCTGGGATCAAAACGCTAAACCAACGCCATTGCTGGTGCTAGAGCAAACGCAAGAAGGCTCAAACGTGACGTTTAGAACGACTCGCATGGCGAATAACTCGTGATGTCGTCTAAGCTTCTAGTGTAGTTTGAATCCGCAAAATCCCAGAACTGCCGTCTTTGCCGTTGGAGTCCTCGATCGGTTGCTGTTGTCGCTCCGATGTTGCTTTTGCTAACAAGTTATACTTTCCAGCTTGATCCGGCTTCCACAAATAGCGCCACAGCGTCCATTCATGCGGTGATTCTGGACGATTTTGTTCCGCAGTTTGCCAGGTTGAACCATTGTCCGTACTGATTTGAATTGATCGGATTGGAGTCGATCGATCCAGCGCAACCCCCGCAAGCATTACGCCCTTCTCCCAGTTATCGCGGCTCAATGTTACTTGATGGCGCTTATTCCACACTCTCGAATCTTGCACCTGACGCATCAATGAATGCGTTGGTATCTCAGCCGTATTCGACCAGCCTTGGTTCTCCCAAAATCCGGTTTTGGGTTTCGCGATCGCCTCAATCCCGACAATCCATTTCGGTTGCTTCTGCCCAAAATGTCCCGGAATCAGAATTCTCACTGGATAGCCATGTGCCGCCGTCAACGGCTCACCATTCATCCGATGTACCAATCGCACTTCTGGACGCATCACTTCCGCCACAGGCAGCGTCGTTTCGTACCAATCTGCGCCCTTCATCGCAATCTCGATCGCGCTCGATTTCACACCTGCCCGTTTGAGAAAGGGTAAAAGCGGTGTGCCTGTCCACCGTGCATTTCCGATCAAATTCCCACCTGCCGGATTTCCGATACATTCCATCGTCAGGTAAAACTCTTCCTGCGGTGCATTCAGAATGTCTTGTAGGGTGAGTGTAATCGGCTGATTGACTTCTCCTGTAATTTTGAGTTGCCATTTCTCTGCATTCATCTGAGAAGCCAGCGCATAAGACTGCACATAGAACTCATCAATCGGTGTAATTACATGATCGGGGAGCGGTGCAGTGGGATTGATCGAAAACAACAGATCCATTGCCTTAGCCTGACAGCCGCCCAAAACGCTGGCTGCAATCAAGCCACCTGATGTTTGTCCCAACAGCCTTAAAAGTTCTCGACGGTTCACGGAATTTTAGCGATCGACAGTGAGATTATTCTAGTCTCTGCTGACCGCCCGAAAAAGCGTCTGCATAAATCTGCTCAAGTAGAAATCCAGTGATACAGTTGATTAGCATCATTTCTTTACCGAGCTATGAGCTTACCGCTTCCTGATGGCACGATCGTTCAAAATCGCTACCGGATTCTTCGAGTCTTGGGGCAAGGCGGTTTTGGGCGGACTTATCTAGCACAAGACACGAATCGGTTTAACGAAATCTGCGTTCTCAAAGAATTCGAGCCACGATCGCAAGGCTCAAAGTACGCTCAAAAAGCGGAAGAACTATTCACCCGCGAAGCTAAAGTCCTGCATCAACTTCATCACCCGCAGATTCCGCAGTTTCGCGAGTTGTTTCAGGTGAAAACGCAGAATCGAGAGCTATTGTTCTTAGTGCAAGACTATGTGGAAGGGAAGACTTACGAAGAACTGCTCAACGATCGCCGCAATCAACATCTCACTTTTAGCGAATTAGAAGCAGTTCAACTGCTGCAACAGCTTTTGCCGGTTTTGGACTACATTCATCAAGCAGGCATTGTGCATCGAGATATTTCACCCGATAACATTATTTTGAGACAGTGGGATCAAAAGCCTGTCTTAATTGATTTTGGTGTAGTGAAAGCGGCGGCAACTCAAGCCGTTCATTCGGCTCAAACGCTGGTCGGAAAGCCGGGATATGCACCGATCGAAC
>JACJNW010000003.1 GCA_014695195.1 Cyanobacteria bacterium FACHB-DQ100
AATGGCTAATAATTTCGCCAGGGAATCGATGTCGGGAATACATGGGAAAGAAGTTGAGAGCGAGCGTTGAACCAGTACGATTATTCTACATTCCGGTTAACCTGACAATATCGCAATTTCGATCAGAGAAATCGAGGCAATATAAATCAGATTGCCGTTTTGAATGGTTTGATCGAGGACATTGAGCGCGGTTTCGGACAGTCTATTTGAGCCGCGTAAGTACCAGATAAAAGTATGCGTGTCTGCAACAACGGTCATTACTCTGGGAACTCCCTGGGAAAGTTACCCCACATTTCTTGACGGGCTTCGGTGATGTCTTCTTCGCTAATCTGCACGTCGAAATCAGCCCAAAGACCTTTGAGGCTACGGCGTGGTTGCTTCGAGGTTGTTTTTTGCCGCAGAAATTCAGCGAAATCTAAAACTTCCTGCTGCTGTTCGGGAGGGAGCGATCGCACGGTTTCGATTAGGGTTTGTTCGAGGTTCGCGATGTTGGTCATGCGTTGATGTCCTCAATGCTGCTTTTACTTTACTGCTAGAACAGGCTGATTTGCTCGTCTTGGGGGCGCTCTTCAGATTTTTTCTTTTTCGTAGTTTTCGCTTTGCCTTTTGGTTTTTTCTTGTCGTGTAAGCCTTGGGCAACTTCTTCGGCGTAGCGATGCCTTTGGCACAGCAAAGCTGCTCGTGGTTCAGTTGCAAGAGTCGATACTTTCAGCGCACTTCGTGTTCGAGGACTTCGCGCCGCGCCGTTTCGCTGATGGTAAAGCGGATGCCTTGCTTGGTTGGGTGGAAGTCGTGCCCCAAATCGGGGTCTTGCCAACCATAGGCGTTTAGCGCAAAGCGCAACTCCGCAGGAACCGCAAGATTCATCTCGTAGATTTGCGTATCAGTAGCAGTGGGTTAAGTATCATGAAAAATTCTTCTAGTTTTTCCACCAGTGGCAGTAAGTCATTCGTGATGATGTCCCAAATGATATCGAGGTTAACATCGAAGTAAGCGTGAGTTAATCGATCGCGGGTTCCAGCCATTTGTCTCCAAGCAATATCAGGAAGTTGATCTCGGATATCTTGAGAAACGTTTTTTGCGGCTTCCCCTAAGATTTCTACTAAACGGACAACTGCCAGTGCCAACAGTTCATCAGTGTCGAGATCGGTTCGCTCACGTCCTTGAGTAAAGGTGATCGCTTTTCTGGCTGCATCGAGCATATGACGCAAGCGAACTTCATCCCGGTTGTTCATAGTAAACCTCGGCTTCTGCCAGGACGCGATCGCGGAAGTAGCGGCTGAGATCTTGGGGAGTGTTGAGGTCAATCGTTCGCCCGAAGAGGTCTGAGAGTTTGTCTTGGATGTCGATGAAGGCAAAGCCGGGGGTGTGCCCTGGTTCAAATTCAACTAAAACGTCGATGTCGCTATCGGGGCGAAAGTCTTCTCGGAGCACGGAGCCAAAGAGGGCTAGTCGGCGAATATGGTACTCTTGGCAAAGTTCAGCGATTTTTTCAGACGGGACTGGAATTCGCGATCGCTGGGTTAGTTCGGGCATGATGGGGCTGCTTCTTAGTCGAGGACTTGCTAACCATAGATTATTCAATCAAGTCTGTAGGTTATGAGGCTTGAGCAGCATTGCCTAGGGCGATCGAGGATAGGGGTAATGCTTCTGCTTCAAGCCGAGATAAATCGGCAATTTGACTGGCGCGATCGATATCAATTCCAACCAGGTGCCCTTCACTGTCAAAGTCTAAAACGATTCCGGCAGCAACTTCTTGAGAATCTGCACTCGGTTTGTCAATGAGACTAATGTAAAGTGAGTCCGTTTCAGCATAATAGTGAAATTTCATGGTTGCTCCTCTTTGAAGTTGCGATCGGGGAAAGCGTTATGAATCGTTTCACCATCTTCTAGGGTAACGACTCGCAGATATTTGTCTAGCTCTGGAATGTATGTCCAATGTCGAATGCGTCCGTCCGGTTGAGTTTCTCGCCGAATGGGTTCTCGGATAGCACGTTCACACCATTCTCGCTGAAGGTAGGGTCGTCTGGGTAGCACCTGTTCTTCAAAGTAGCGCGTCGTTTTCAAAACAATTCTCCCTGCTGCACCTTGGGATTGCCCCCTGTTTTGGAACTACGATCGCTCTGCATCTTTTTCCCTTTACCTTTGGATTTTTTCTTGTCATGTAAGCCTTGGGCAACTTCTTCGGCGTAGCGATCGTGGTTCAGTTGCAACAGTCGATCGAGCACTTCCCGCCGCGCCGTTTCGCTGATGGTAAAGCGGATGCCTTGCTTAGTTGGGTGGAAGTCGTGCCCTAAGTCGAGGTCTTGCCAACCATAGGCGATCGCAACCGCTTGATCCATTTCGATCTTGAGTCCAAACTGATTGTCCTGCCATTCTTCAGATGCCGATTGCAGTAACTTCAAATGCTCCGATCATGAGCATCTAACCCTGCTGGGAACGTCTTGAGCAGCATAGGCAAACTCAAAAACGAACCCGATGCTCTTTAATCAGCGACAACCATTCAGCGTGATGACGAGCAATAGACATTAGACATAGACGGTTAAGGATATTGAATCAGAACTGGACCTTCGGGAATAAATCGTGTTTGATAATTTACTTTCTTATCTTTCCCTCGCAGATTCTTAATTGGGATGGGCGTTTTCAGCCGTTCTAACTCTTGAACTTCCCAAAATACTGCCCAAGTTGGGGTATCCGTTGCAGTAGATTTTGGTCGAAAGATTGCTTTTCCAGGGTAGCGACCTCGACGAGATCCCACAGAGCCGATGTACAAGCCTCGCCACGTCACTTCTGGATGCAAGGGTTGATCGCCTTTCGCATGAGACGCATAAATCAAAACCTCGATCGCTTTACCATCCCGCAGTTTCTCCACTTCTCCAAACACTTCAAAATCCATGCTGCCAAACGCAACTTTGGGCAACTGATCGGGAGCTAAATCATCGGAGTCGAGTTGAGCCGCGATCGCTTCCAATCCAGAGATCAAGTGCATCTCTGGAACTGGGGCAAGCATGGCGAAGGCATGAGTCTTTTGCATGAATCCATCACTCTTGAACAAAACAGCAGCTTTCCTAGCCTACTAGGGCCGAATAATTTTTTGAAAGAGAAAAGTAACTACCAACGAAACAGTTGTGCAGTTAGGTTCTCAAACCACTTACGAATCAACGCTGTTTCCTGTTCAATCTCCCTCGAAATCTGTTCTGCCCTCGCTTTGAGGCTGTTCATATTCTGCTCAAATTGCTCCCACGCTGGATTGCTAAATAGCCCGTCAATCACCATATACAGGTGCCGCCGCACCTTAACGAGTTGTCCTTGCTCTGGAATGGCTTTAATAGCGCTCATAGAAGTACAGAAGCCCGAAATAAGCAGATTGGCTGCAAGTCGCCTCCGTTATCATACTCTCGTAGGTATAAAACGATTTCTAACCATATTAGGTGACTCTCGCTGCCACCCAGTTCATCCATCTTCTCCTGTTCTACTCAAGAAAATTAGAGTAATATCTAATACTCTTCGTAATTTCCAAGAATGGCTGACAAGGCTGCCGGGATGGTGATCAGCACTATTCTCAAACACGACACTAAGATCACCAGCTACAAAATTGCTCTTCTTCGCGCAATTAACGATGTCGTGCTGTCATTTCCTGACTTGCGAAGCTATCGCCAAGACATTGCCATTCCGCTCCGGCTCTTAGCTGAGTTCTGGGTTGCCTACTACTGGGGATTTGCTCAACTTAATCGTCCAATCTGGCAAGGACAACGAGCCACAACCTCCAGGGAGATGGCGCCTTCCGTAGATAATCAGTGCAAAAATGACATGGCGTTTCGCCCTGCCCTAACCGGTTTTCGAGAGCTATGGGAACATTCCCTTGGCAATGTTGTACGTCCCTCAGACGGATTTTTCGTCATCAACGAGTTGCGTGTCCCGCGCAAGCGTAAGACGTACCCATCCATATTGCTCGACGCGTACCAACAGGTTCTCAAGAACATCAGCAAAACACTAGAAATGCCGATTCAGTATGCAGGTCCAGGAAACTGGACGGTGTTTGAGAAGCCGAAACAGTTTAAGGAGCTAAACGACAGCACGATCGCAGTGCCCAGCACTCAACCGCATGAAAAATGTCTGGTCGTAAAAGCAGATTTGTGGCAGGTGTTTCGGGAAATGTCGCTCTGGGTCGAAGCGCTATGTATTCACGAGTGGTGCTTGTTCACCGAGTCCGTCAAGCAAGACCATTCAAATATCGATCGCGGGCACATTTACAAGCTGCTAACGGATCGCCCTGATAATCGCCGTCCGCTCACCTGGGAACGCAACAAGATCGATCTCCTCATCCTCGAAGGCAACACATTCATTTGTCCCTGGACGCAGCGCGAAATTACTCAAGGCATTGCTTACGATCTAGATCATCTGCTGCCCGTATCCGTCTATCCGATCAACGAGCTTTGGAATCTCGTTCCTGCTGACCCAAAATTCAATTCCCACGTCAAACGCGATCGCTTACCCACAATTGAACGACTTCAGCAAGCCCAGCCCTATTTTGAACTCGCATACAATCAATACAATGCTTCAAAATCCTTATCGCAGGTGCTTCAGGAGGATGCAGCGATCCGGTTCTCGCGGCTGCGACAAGACCTTTTCGCTGCATCCTTAGCCCACGCGGTTGCTGATTTTATTGAGCAGGTCGCTGAAACTCGGAATTTGAGCCGATTCGGATGAAGCCTGAAACCAGCGTCTTTATCGGCGCAACGATTCGCAAGCAACGCCATCACGATCGCGCTACTTTAAAAATAAAAACTCATGACCCAAGCCAAGCCGCGATTCAAAACAATTGAAGAATATCTTGACTATGACGATGGAGCCGATACTCGCTACGAGTTGGTTGACGGGGTGCTGGTAGAGATGCCTCCTGAGAGCCGATTGAATCAAAAAATTGCCTCATTTCTGTTTGGCGCATTCGTTAGACTTGGAATCTCAACAGATTTGCTTGTTATCGGCATTCAAATCGCCATTACAAGCCGAAAGGTAACAGCGAGACAACCTGACTTCGTTGTATTAACCGAAGAATGCGCGATCGCATTGGAAGGAATGAAAACCGCCGTCATCACTGGCGCAATGCCACCGCCTTCGTTGGTCGTCGAAGTAGTTTCACCGGGCGAACCGGGGACTGAGAATTACGATCGCGATTACATCGAGAAGCCAAGCGAGTATGCAGCGCGTAGAATTCCTGAATTCTGGCAAGTAGACCCACATCGAGCTGTTGTGCGAGTGCTGAGTCTAGACAGTGAAGAGTACCAGGCTAGAGAGTTTCGAGGCAGCGATCGCGTCGTTTCTCAAACTTTTCCAGACTTGCAGTTGACAGCCGAGCAGATTTTGAGGGCGGGTAGATGAGGGGTTGCGAATGGCGCGATCGTTGTTTAGCAACCGTTTAGAGTCAGAACATTAAATTGAGGAGTTCTATGCCAGCCGATGATGCTCTGTTGTTTATCGACGCTAATAAATACCTTGACCTGTATCGCATAGATCAGGGTAGAAAGCTGCTTGCACCCCTGGGGGAACAGGTGGAATACATTTTTGTGACATAACAGGTTGTTAATGAATTTCAGCGCAACAAGATTTCAGTAGCGGCGGATTTTTTGAGGCAAAAGTTTAAGGAATTGAAGCTGCAAGGTTTCAATCTGCCAGACCACCTGTTTAGCTCGAATGTTGGGCAACGCGAGGGCATCTTTCAGCAGTCGAAGCTTTGTGCATTCATGAGTGGTGCTTATTCACGGAGTCCGTCAAGCAAGACGATTCCAGCCTCGATCGCGGGCACATTTACAAGCTACTGACGGATCGCCCTGATAATCGCCGTCCGCTCACTTGGGAACGCAACAAAATCGACCTACTAATTCTCGAAGGCAATACATTCATTTGTCCCTGGACGCAGCGCGGAATCACCCAGGGCGTTGCTTACGATCTAGACCATCTGCTGCCCGTATCCGTTTACCCGATCAACGAGCTTTGGAATCTCGTTCCTGCCGACCCAAAATTCAATTCCCACGTCAAACGCGATCGCTTACCCACAGTTGAACGACTTCAGCAAGCCCAGCCCTACTTTGAACTCGCCTACAGTCAATACAACGCCTCGAAATCTTTGTCCCAGGTGCTTCAGGAGGATGCAGCGATCCGGTTTTCGCGGCTGCGACAAGACCTTTTCGCTGCATCCTTAGCTCATGCGGTCGTTGATTTCATTGAGCAGGTTGCAGAAACTCGAAATCTGAGTCGATTCGGATGAAAGCTGAAAGCAGCCTTATCGACGTAATGATTCACAAGCAACACCATCGCGATCGCGATCCAACCCAAAGGGGTCATTTGGAAAAGCTTGGAACACCCGTTGAGCCTCTTCCCAACTCGAGAAGTCTCCACAATCGCAGTCTGTCTTGACGCAAGCTAGCATTGACGACTCCCCGTAACTAAAGGTGCAGGGAGTCGTCAACACATGAATACAACACAGCACTCCAGCGTCACGAAAGTTTACAGCAAAGTTGTGATCAGATATTAGGAATCAGTTAACGTAAATGTGTTGTCTCTCTACGTTGCTTCTGTGCAAGGAGGTGGACGATGACTGTATTCTTTGCCGCTCAAGTCATTGAAATGACACTCATACCTCAAACGCAAGGCACAGAGAGTTGTGTTTGCTCCTGCATCACTCAGGACTAACTCTTAGCACTCTGCTGTGAACCTTGCCGCAAACAAGTTGTAATCACAGCAAGCAACACTCATGAATTTAGAACAATTGGGCTGGAGCAACCGTATGGCTTCCAGCTTCATGCCATATTGCCAACACGGATTCGTTGCAGGTCGAGTTGCGGTGGAGTACCGAGATCGCTATCTCCTCTACACCGAACAAGGTGAGCAATTTGCAGAAGTCTCAGGCAAACTGAGACACCGAGCGACTGGAATTCAAGATTTTCCCGCAGTAGGTGACTGGGTTGCCGTTCAACAAACTGAACAGCAAGCAACAATCCAAGCCATTTTGCCACGGGTCAGCAAATTCTCCCGCAAAGTGGCAGGTAGCACAACTGAGGAACAAGTGATCGCGACTAACGTTGACACTGTGTTTCTCGTGACTGGGTTAGATGGCGATTTTAATCTGAGACGAATTGAAAGATATCTCATCTTGGTTTGGGATAGCGGGGCTGTCCCTGTCATCGTGTTGAACAAAGCGGATCTCTGTCCTGATCTCGACCAACGGATTGCGGAGGTGGAAGCGATCTCGCTCGGTGTGGCTGTGATTGCGCTCAGTGCAGCACAGCAACAAGGCGTGGAGGCGCTCCAGCCTTACCTTCAACTTGGAAAAACGATCGCATTACTCGGCTCTTCTGGCGTGGGTAAGTCCACACTCACAAATCAACTGAAGGGTGAGCAGGTGCAATCTGTTCAATCGGTTCGACAGGGTGACGATCGCGGTAAACATACAACCACACATCGACAATTAATTCCTTTACCCTCAGGAGCATTAATCATCGACACGCCGGGAATGCGGGAATTGCAGCCCTGGTCGAGTTTAGGGAGCCTGCCAGAAACGTTCACGGATATTGAAGCGATTGCGCAACGCTGCCGCTTCCGTAATTGTCAACATGAACAAGAACCCGGTTGTGCAGTTCAGCAAGCAATTCTGGAAGGACAGCTCGACGCTCAGCGATTGCTGAACTATCAGAAGTTGCAGCGAGAACTTCACTATCTCGCTCGTAAACAGGATCAGCAGGCAGCGATGGCAGAGAAACAACGCTGGAAGAAGATTCACAAATCGATGCGAAACCATTCTAAACAGCAGTGGTAAAGGACAATTTTTGATCTTGGATGAATAGCTGCTTCATCTAGGATTGAAGTGGCTCATTTCTGTACACCAGGCTGAATGATGTGATCAATCAGCCCATAGGCTAGCGCATCCGTCGCTGACAGAAACGTCCGGCGGGTGCTATCTTCCGTGATTCGTTCAATGGGTTGTCCTGTTGCTTCGGCATAGAGTTCGTAAAGCCTGTGGCGTTGTCGAAAGACTTCTCTGGCTGCCGCTTCGATCTCGTAGGCAGTTCCTCCAGAGAACGAAGTATCCGGCTGCGCAAATCGGATACGAGCATGAGGCTGCGCCGATCGATGCCCAGGAGGGCCGATTGCTAATAGCAACGATCCAATTCCATCAGCAACGCCCAGACATCGCGTATGAATGGGAGCACATAGACTCCGAATCATGTCATAAATTGCCAGCCCAGCCGCAACCGACCCTGCCTCAGTCTGAATGTGAAGTTGGATCGCAGCATCTGGGTTCTCTCCTTCCAAATACAGCAGTTGAGCAATGAACTCATTCGTAACCTCATGGGTGATCGGTTGTCGTAAGAATAGCGTGCGAGATCGTATCCACTGATCGTCAAAATTCATGCCTGCATTTGAAGCGTTGTTGAACAGATTCATTGGTGTTCCTCCCTGCATCACTGTCAAGCGGCGCACCTCGATTTTAGTAGACTTGACATGCAACCATTTAGTTGCATAATAAGAGATATGGATGCCGTGTTTAAAGCCCTCTCTGATTCCAGTCGGAGAAAATTGCTCGATCAGTTGTACACCCACAATGGACAAACCCTTGGAGAACTCTGCGAACATCTTGTCATGACGCGGCAAGCGGTCAGTAAACATCTTGCGGTGTTAGAGGCTGCAAACCTTGTCGTCACACTTTGGCAGGGGCGAGAGAAACTGCATTATCTCAATCCTGCTCCGATTCAAGAGATCTACGATCGCTGGCTCAGCAAATACGATCGCTCCCAACTTGATGCGTTAAGTCAACTCAAATGCACCCTCGAAGAAACTTCACAGGAGACTGACCATGAGTAAACCGACCTTTGTTTATGTCACCTACATTGCGACGACGATCGAGCAGCTCTGGGCAGCCATCACTAGCGAAGCCTTCATGCAGCAATATTGGGGAGAGCGACAACTACAATCGGATTGGCAAGAAGGTTCGACTGTAGAGCAAGTAGACTCAGCAGGTGAATCACAAACCATTGGTGAAATCTTGCAGTCTGAACCGCCGCATCAGCTTTCCTATACCTTCCAGTTTTTTGATCACACACAGCCTTCTCGTGTCCGCTTCTTATTAGAGCCATCTGCACATCAGGTCAAGCTGACCGTGATTCACTATCGACTAGAAGCCCAAAGCTATCTCAGCAACAGCGACAGATGGGCGCTGTGCTTGTCTACCCTCAAGCAGTTACTAGAACTCGAAGGGGCGCTTTTGATTGTCGCTTAAACCCAATTTCTGATTTACTTCATTCAAGGAACTACCATCATGATTCCGACTGTTGTTGAACAATCGGGTCGAGGCGATCGCGCCTTCGACATTTACTCCCGGCTGCTACGAGAGCGCATTATTTTTCTTGCGGAACCCGTGATGCCCGAAATGGCAAACCGGATTGTGGCGCAATTGCTCTTTCTCGAAGCCGAAGACCCAGACAAAGATATCTACCTCTACATCAATTCTCCCGGTGGCTCTGTAAATGATGGGCTGGGCATCTATGACACGATGAACCACATTCGCCCCGATGTTTGTACAATTTGCTATGGCTTTGCAGCAAGTATGGGTGCGTTTCTCTTAGGTGCGGGTGCGAAAGGGAAGCGGAGCAGTTTGCCGAGTTCGCGGATTATGATTCATCAGCCTTCGGGCGGTGCACAAGGACAAGCGGTTGATATCGAGATTCAAGCGAAGGAAATTCTCTATGTCAAGAACCAGATCAATCAGCGCATGGCGAACTATACGGGGCGATCGCTGAAGCAAATTGAGCAAGATACCGAGCGGGATTTTTATATGTCCGCACAGGAAGCCGTGGAGTATGGCTTGATTGATCGAGTGATTGATCGTCCAGTGCTCCAGATGCTCGCTGAACTGGTAGCAGCTAGATAGCAGGAATTGATGAGTCGATCGATCGATCGCGCTCATCAAGTTCTCAGCTAAAGTTTTCCCAATTCACAGTCACGCTCAAGCAGTCTCTCAGATCCCTCCTCTTTAATCAACACTGTAGTCCTCTAAACACTCAGGAGATGGATCATGAAATTCCAAACACTCGCTCTGCTCGGATTAGTGACTCTGACAACCGTAACGGCTCAATCTGCTCGTGCACAAGTGCCTAATCAAACGCATCTGACGTCTAATGATGTTGCTGCCATTGCGGAATCTCGTAGCCGAGAAAGTCGCCCACCCGCACCGAGTGCAACTCAAGCGATCAATCTGACACCTCTCACTTCAGATCAAGTTAGCACGGTGCAAGTCAGCGACACACCCAAGCTTAATGCAGCGAATGATCGCGCAGTACAACTAGAGAATTCAGGGGGTCCGATCGTGGATGCCGTCGTGAATCGGCAAGCCAATAACATAGCTCACCCCCTGAACATGGTTTTCTCACAGACGTATGGACCTCAGGGAACCTCCGATGATGTTGCAGCGTTTGGGGTCAAGACTTTGTTCAATCCGTAGGTCAAGGAAGGTAATCTGACTGCGATAGAATAGCAATTTCCACCTGCACCGATCATGGATGTAGTTATGCGTGGGCAACTCAATCGCACCGCTCACGCTTCAATGTCAGAGTGGTGAGCCTCGGAGACTCGATTGATGCGCGAGCGGGTCTTCAACGATTTCAGGGAAAATTGGGCCATTCCACTTTGCAAAGTATCGAGTGAAGCGACGATGCCTTTGTCACCGCTTTAACGTCTCTTGTTTCACTCAATCGTTGGCTATTTGCTGCTCTCGCTGTTTTGCTGCTTCCTGCTGTACTATCTCTGAAATCCACAGCTTCCCACGTTTCACAAGCACTGATGGTTCTGTCTCAGAGCGGTGATTATTGATTCTGGGAGCGTTTGTTGCGCTGGAAATATCAACACGATCGATTGAGTTATATGACCTATCCATATCTGGTGAGCGCGATCGTTAGCCCCGCATCTTCATTTCGGGGCGGAACAGCAATAAGACTAAAGCGATTCTGTTTCGTATCATTCCGAAGCTATGTCCCTACCGCGATCCCAATGGAAACATTAGCCAATCCTGCCTCACCACTGCAATGAGCTAGACTAATCGCATCCTCAACTTTGGTTGTCGTTTCATGTCACTACCTCACCTCTTTTCCGCTCTGCAAGTCGGTGCTCTAAAGCTGCCAAACCGAATCCTCATGGCTCCTCTAACCCGCTGCCGTGCCGATCAAGCTCATGTTCCCACTCTATTGATGGCAGAATATTACAGTCAACGCGCCAGCGCTGGACTGATTATTGCAGAAGCGACTGCTGTCCTACCAGGTTGTTCTGCATTTGGCACGGAACCCGGAGTTCACAATGATGCTCAGGTTGCAGGATGGAAACAAGTCACCAATGCCGTTCACGCCAAAGGAGGTCGGATTGTGCTTCAGCTCTGGCATGGGGGTCGAGCTTGTCACCCGTTGTTGAATCACGGTGCCATTCCGGTCGCTCCCAGTGCCATTCCGATTACAAACGACGAATTTCATGCGCCGCAGGGTAAAGTTCCTTATGTCACGCCTCGTGCGCTAGAGGATGACGAAATTTCGACGATTATTGCAGGGTTCCGGTCTGCGGCTAAAAATGCGAAAACCGCTGGATTCGATGGAGTCGAAATTCACGGCGCAAACGGTTACTTACTGGATGAATTCCTGCGGGATGGGAGTAATCAACGGAGCGGTGCTTATGGGGGTTCGGTTGAGAATCGTGCCCGCTTGATGCTCGAGGTGTTGGAGGCGACCATCGACGTTTGGGGCAGCGATCGCGTGGGCTTAAGACTCTCGCCACTCAGTAGCTACAACAGCATGAAAGACAGCGATCCGGTTGGCACGTTCACCTGGTTAGCCACTCGCCTCAACAATTACAACCTTGCGTATCTGCATGTGATGCGGGGTGATGCTCTGGGTGAGCAACAAGGCAACATTCTGACTCCGATTCGTGCAGCCTACCATGGGGTCTTAGTCGGCAATACAGGATATACGGCAGAAGAGGCGGAACATGCGATTTCCGATGGTCAATTGGATGCAATCGCTTTTGGAACCTCGTTTTTAGCCAATCCTGATCTGCCGAATCGCTTTGCTCAGAATGCGCCGCTGAATGCTCCAGATCCGAGCAAGTTCTACTCGCCTGGAGCGCAAGGATATACAGATTATCCGTATTTAGCTGCAGCTTAAATCGATGTTGCTAGTTTTGCGTTCATACTTCATTACGTTCGACAGGTATGGCAGTGTGGCGAGTTGATTCGTTGAACGCGAAGAAACAGGCTAAGAAATCGTTGGAGCGGACAGTTGGAAGTCTTTTCGTCTATCGTGAAAGTCGATCTGCTGCCGCTCAACCGGGACGTTATCCCGCTCCATTTAGGTGGTTAGGGCGTAGTTGGAAATTATTCGGCATGAACGTTTAAATCTCGATTCTTTAATCTTCAACTGATTGCGGGTTTTCCTGCGTGAGCGAAATTGTCTGAAAGCTCCTGTATGCCTGGACTGTTATCGTTTCTGACTAAAATGGCTCAAGTCTTTCTAGTTGAACCGTCGGCAGGATCAAGAATGCCCCAAATACAACGGTGGCAATCAATTCCCACACATTTGACGTTAGAACAGTTTGAAGAATTTGTCTTGCCCCACCTGCACCTCGGCAGCCGTGGTCCTCAGCTAAAGCTCTCTTTGCACACAATCTTCAACTATATTTTGAAGCTCTTGTACCTCGGCTGCCAGTGGAAAGAACTGCCGATCAAGCAGGACAAGGAAGGGCGACCAGAAATTCATTACACTCGTGTCTATGCTGCCTTTCGGCACTATGAAGCTCAAGGATGTTTCGATGCCATTTTTGCGGGACGGTAGGACTCCTTCACCAGCAAGCGTTGCTGGATATCAGCGTAATCCATGGCGACGGAACAACCGCAACGAAGGAAGGCGGAGACAATCTCGGATTTAGCGGACACAAGCATCTCAAAGGGCACATTGCAGTTGCGGTCACAGAAAGCAACTGCAATGTGATTGCCCCGTTTGTTTCAGCTCCTGGCAATCGGAATGAGTTTCCACTGTTGCAGACCGCCCTGCCGAAAGTCACCCGCATCGCTCAAATGGCCGGGCTTGACCTAAACCGACGCTCGTCTCTCTCGATGGCGTTTACGATAGCCGAGCCAACCGGAGAGCCATCTTCAATCGCGGCATGATTCCCAACATTCCTGCAAATCCACGCGGCAGAAAGACTCCGAAGCGGGGACGCAAGGCTATTTTCGATGCGGCTATTTTTCAGGAACGCTCGCAATGGTCAGCATTCCAGGCAGAACTAGAAGAGTGCAACACATCCGAGTTTCGAGGAAGTCTCGGATGTGTTGCACTCTTCTGGTCGGCTGGTCTGGAAGGTGACGGACATTCCGCTTCAGTGGTTGGCTTATCCGACTGTGAGGAAGCATGGAGAGCGATTTGCGGAGACGGGATGTATTCGCAGCAAGCGGAATTGTGGGGGGCGATGTTGAGGTCGCTGATTAAACTCCCTGCTGTTTAAACCATTTTTGAAGTCGTTGCCATCCGTCCTTGGCTTCTGCCTCTCGATAAGAGGGGCGATAATCCGCAAAGAAAGCATGAGGTGCATCTGGATAAACAATCATTTCAGAGTGACTACTTCCAGTTTTGAGCCGATTTTGCATCTGTTGTACCGTCTCAAGAGGAATGCCTGTATCTTTGCCGCCATACAGCCCTAGAACTGGAACCTTGAGCGTAGAGGCAATATCGATCGGATGCTTAGGGGTTAGTGGTGTTTTATCCCCGACGAGTCGCCCATACCATGCTCCCCCTGCTTTGACTTGAGGATTATGTGCTGTATAGAGCCAGGTAATCCGTCCTCCCCAGCAAAAACCTGTAATTCCTAATCGGTTAGCATTTCCTTTTGCACATTGTACTGCCCAATTTACAGTTGCATCGAGATCGGACATTACTTGAGCATCAGGGACTTTGGCGACAATAGGGCGAATTTGATCAATGCTGCTTAACTTCGAGACATCGCCTTGGCGTGTGAACAATTCAGGTGCGATCGCGATATATCCTAACTTGGCAAATCGACGACAGGTATCTTGAATATGTTCATGAACTCCAAAGATTTCCTGAATCACTAAAACAATCGGAAAGTTAGAACCCATCGCAGGCTGCGCTTGATAAGCCGGAATTGCGCCATCCGAAACGGGAATTTTGACAGCCCCTGCAATCAATCCTTTTGTATCGGTGGTAATGGTTTTGGCAGAAATAGGTTGTGCTGCCAGGGCGAAGCCCGTTGCAAGGGTGGCAGTTGCGATAAATCTGCGGCGCGTCAATTCTTTTGTCATTTTCAACCACGAAGTCATTTCGTCTTGATTCTAGTGGCTGATCAATTCTCCTAGCATAGTTTAAGTTCTCTAGTCTTTTCTTTTTATCCCTATCGGTGATTAACAATAAACCGCGATGTCTTCACCACATACATCAGCTAGGTAACAGAGCGCTTTGAACCGTAGTCCTACCAACTGCTCATAGAACGGGTTCAGTTTGCACATCGGCGGAATGTGGAGCAGAACATGACCGAAGAAGCAGATATCGCGTTCAAAGGGACACTGAGCCGGAATCAGGCGACAGAAAAAATGGGCAGTTTCTGAATTACGAATCTCGAACTCGTCCAATTTTTG
>JACJNW010000004.1 GCA_014695195.1 Cyanobacteria bacterium FACHB-DQ100
ACTGTCCCGGTAGCTCAACGGAAAGGTGTAATACAGCCAAACGCAGTAGCTAATAATTTCACCAGGGAAGCGATGACGGGAGTACATGGGCAAGCAGTCGTTCTTAAAGTTGAGCTAGTACGATTATTCTACGTTCCGGTTAACCTGACAATACGCTCTGTCGTTAACCTAGAGTCTTTATCTGCGTTCAAATTGCAACAAAATTGCAAACATGAGAAGTACAACTATTTTTCGTCTTTCTCATCCATTGCCGTATTCAAACTAAAATCACTTTAGAGTCTCTACCTAACCGGAGAGTCAATAGATAGGAGAAAGTTTTTTGAACCGATTAGGAAATACTTAACTGTCAGCAAAAAGCACTCCCTAAAACACATAGGGAGTACTAAACAGGGTGCACAGGGTGCAGATGAAAAACTAAAAGGAAATCAGGAGGACTGACCTCATTGAATGATGGGACAAATGAGGGTATCAGAATTCTCTAGAATGGCTGACTCAGAAAGCAACCCTTGGAGTTCTGATTTCAGAATTTGGAGCTGCTGAATTTGACGATCAATGTCGGAAATCTTGTCCTGCAATTTGACTCGCACATGATCACACGGTAGCTCACCTTGATCATGCACGGCTAAAAACTCTTTGATTTCTGCCAGGCTTAATCCAAGGCTTTGAGCCCGTTTAATGAAGCTCAATCGAGTAAACACATCGGAACCAAACAAGCGGTATCCTCCTTCGGTTCTGCCAACCGCCTGCAATAACCCTAATTCTTCGTAATACCGGATGGTTTTGATAGGAACCCCACTTTCTTTGGCAATGGGACCAATCTGCTTGGGTCGCTCGTAAGACAACATGCGGACCTCCACTGAACATCTATTGCTGATTTCTAGCTTAAACTCTCCAGCCAAGTAGAGAGTCAAGCGATCTCGCACTCGTGAAAGTAACGAATTTTTTCTGTTTTTCCAAAGGGTTGTACTGCCTTGCTACTGAGCAGTTTTGGGCGTGGGATTAATTAATTGCCTAGGATGAGTACCTAGGTCTCACCTCAATGACCCCACGATTCATCTTCATGCCACACATAAACTCATACTCACCCGGCTGCTTCGGCATAAATTCAACCTCAGTTGTTGTATCTAGTTCTAGATCAACTGCAATGTCAAATGCTGGGATCAGAAATTGGTCGTAGCAACTACTGGGATTGATGCGCTGAAGGTGCAACCGGACTGGAGCGCCGACTTCAACGATCACTCGCTTGGGTTCATATCCTTTTGCAACTGTTACGGTAACGTCCTGAACTCCCGCTTTGGTCATGCTGGCTTCAAGACTCTCTGTTGAAGGTGGCACATGGTGAGCGTGATAATCAGCTTGGTTGGCATGAAGAACGCTTTGATCCAGTTGATAGGCTTGCTTAGAAGTTGATGGAGGTGTGTTTCTCGTTGCAGTATCCGTAGACTGTGCTTCAACGACACCGCGAAACATATTCATGCCACAAGTAAATTCGTAGCGACCCGGTTTATTTGGCAGAAACTCAATCGCGGTCGTTTGATTCAGTGGCAAAGATTGAGCAATACGAAAATCAGGAAAACGAACTTCTTCTAGACAGCTACTTGGGTCTTTGCGATCAAACTGTAATCGCACCGGCTGTCCTGCTTGTACAACAATTTGACTCGGTTCATATCCGCCATCAACCGTAATGGTTGCTTCCTGAATATCGCCTTCTGCCTTTGCTTGCCGGGATTTAGGTTTACTGAGCAAAAACCACCACAACTCTAGACCAATGAGCCCTATTCCACCGAGTGTAACAGCGACCTTATTGCTCAAGGGTTGCTCAATGCGTTGAAATTGACTGGCATCAGACGCAGGATGGTTATCCATCTCGCTCATTCTGGGTTCAGCCGCAACCGCCCCAGAGATTGCACCAAGGAGAAATCCCAATCCTGCTAATGTCCCCCAAAATGTTGCTTTTTTAAGCATTTTCTTGTCCTCTTACATCAGTTGAATTAACTCAATGGTTTGGGCTGAAAGTTTCGCAGCCGTAAGGCATTCGTCACCACTGAAACTGAACTAAATGCCATTGCGGCTCCAGCAATAATTGGACTCAGCAACCAGCCAAACAGTGGGTAGAGAATGCCTGCGGCAATTGGAATCCCTGCCACATTGTAGATAAACGCAAAGAACAGATTCTGCTGAATATTGCGGATGGTCGCACGGCTGAGTTGGATCGCAGTCACAATGCTCCGTAAGTCACCAGAGATCAACGTAATGTCGCTGGCTGCGATCGCAACATCAGTTCCGGTCCCGATCGCCATCCCCACATCAGCTTGTGCTAAAGCAGGCGCATCATTGATGCCATCCCCCACCATTGCCACGACTTTTCCTTCGCGTTGAAGCGTTTCAACCGTGGCGGCTTTTTGATCCGGGCGAACCTCCGCAAATACTCTTTGGATATTGACTTCTCGCGCAATCACATCTGCGGTACGGCGATTGTCTCCGGTCAGCATCACGACTTCTAATCCAAGCTTTTGCAAAGCTCGAATTGCTGCGACCGACGAAGGTTTGACTGCATCTGCAATACCCATGATCGCTTCCGCTTTGCCATCAACTGCAATCCAGATCACGGTTTTGCCCAGCGATTCGAGCTGATCCCACTGCTGCTGAAGCGGGCGAGTCTCAATGTTGAGTTCAGTCATCCAGCGATGGGTTCCGATCTGAATCCATTGATCTGAGACATAACCCTGCACCCCGCTGCCTGCAACAGCATTAAACTCCTGTGCGTCAGCTAAGATTGCACCCTGAGCCTGAGCATACTGAACCACAGCTTCAGCTAGGGGATGCTCAGAGTTGCGTTCAATGGAGGCAGCTATGCGCAGTAGATTCAATTCATTGTGATCGGCAGTGCCTCGAACGGTGACAAAATCGGTGACGGTCGGTTTGCCTTGGGTAATCGTTCCGGTTTTATCCAGCACGATCGTTTGTAATTTGTGCGCGAGTTCTAGACTTTCTGCACCTTTGATCAAGATGCCATTTTCTGCCCCTTTGCCCGTTCCCACCATAATCGAGGTGGGTGTCGCTAACCCTAACGCACAAGGACAGGCAATAATCAACACGCCAACTGTTGTAATCAGCGCCATTGTCACATTACCCATGACGTTGTACCAGAGAATGAATGTTGAGATCGCAATCGCAATCACCGCAGGCACAAACCATCCGGTCACTTGATCCGCTAACCGTTGAATTGGGGCTTTTGAGCCTTGCGCTTGTTGCACCAGTTTCACGATCTGAGCGAGAAAGGTATCCTTTCCAACCCGTGTGGCGCGGAACTTGAAGCTGCCGGTTTTGTTTAAGGTGGCTCCAATCACTTCATCGCCAATTTGCTTGGTCACAGGCACACTTTCACCCGTCACCATTGCCTCGTCGATCGTTGAGCGACCCTCAATAATCTCTCCATCCACCGGAATTTTTTCACCCGGACGAACGAGAATTACATCTCCAACAACGACTTGGGCGATCGGTAAATCGATTTCTCGTCCTTGACGAATCACTCGCGCTGTTCTTGCCTGTAAGCCGCTCAGCTTACGAATCGCGTCCAAAGTTTGTCCTTTGGCACGACCTTCGAGCAATCGACCCAGCAGAAGGAGTGTAATAATCACGGATGCTGCCTCAAAGTAGACATCTGGATTCAGTCCTTGAGCAATAAACCATTGTGGAAAGAAGGTAGGAAAGAGAGAGTAGAGATAGGCTGTGCCGGTTCCAACTGCTACCAACGTGTCCATCGTCGCCGTATGGCGCTTTAAAGCTTTCCAAGCATTCACGAAGAAAGAGCTACCTGCCCAAAACAGTACTGGAGCCGTCAGCACAAACTGAAGCCAGGGATGATGTAGCCACATGGGAAGCAGGGGAATCGATAGACCTGTCATCGCAGGAAGCGAACCAATCACCAAAACTGCACTGATAATGCCGCTGACCCCAACTCTATGGGTCAACTCACGATGCTCCGCTTGTCGTACTCGTCGATCTGCATCATCTTCAGGCGCTAGTACGTTATCTTGTAGAGGCTGAGCCGAGTATCCAGCAGCATCAACTGCTTCCTGAATTTCAGCTACATCGGTTTTGCCAGGATCATAGGTGACAGCAGCTTGTTCAGCCCCAAAGTTAACGCTGCACGCTTCTACTCCGGGTACAGAGCGAATTGCATCTTCAATGTTATTGGCGCAGGAGGCACAACTCATGCCTCGCAATTTAAGAGTCGTATCTTCCATGGTGAGCTACTCCTCTGCAACTGTATAGCCTGCATCGATAATGGCCTGTTTAATGACAGACTCAGAGGTTTGAGTTTCAACGTTGACAAGCTTTGTTTTAGGATCAGCATGAACCGTAGCAGTTGGATCAATTGCCTTTACGGCTTGAGTAATGGTTTCGCTACAGGCGGAACAAGCCATGTTAGGAACAGTGAGTTGAAGTGTCATGATCTAAATCCTCTTGATGTGCAACTGATCCCATCTTGGAGTGTCTAGCAAGCTGGAGAATCAAGGGGATAACAACAGAAACTTTACAAGTATCTTGCAAAGCTTAAATCATGCAAAATTCTTCAACTATTCTGCTTGTAAAGAGCGGTTGAAGAATTTTGCCATCGTCGGTGAATGAGTTTTACGCCATTGCTGCTGCCATCTGACGGCAGGATTGGGCACAGCGACGACAAGACTCGGCACAGCGCTTACAGTGGTCATGGTCATGCTTCTCGCACTCAGCGGCACAGCGGTCGCACGCTTCCGCACACACTCCGCATAATTGGGCATGAAGGTCAGAATTGCGAGCCATAAAACGGTCGCAGATGTCGCACGTATCGGCACAGTCGCGGCACAACTTAATGCATTGAGCCATCATTTGCACCATGTCACTGTCTAAGCAAGCAGTGGCGCAGTTCTTTCAATCTCGTAGACAGTCAAAACAAGCCTCAATGCAGGTTTCAAGTAGGGATTGGTGAGATTGCATTGAAATCATAGTTTGCCTCATGAGAACTAAGAACCAGAACCTGTTGGCTTTCTAGGCTTCACCCTAAAGTTGCATTGAAGCAATTACGCCTCTCCCCCGAAAGATAAAATCGCACTTTTGAGCGAAAGCGATTTCATTCTGATTTCATAATTCTGTGCAATATTTCGAAGAGATGTGCTGATCTGCCATCAACTCGCGCCTTTGCAGGGTTCTAGATTTGGAAAATTTGACTGGTTGACACTCCAGCCAGCTGGAGCATCCAGAATAACAACATCACTTTTTTGACCCCTTATCTGAGGTACAACAAACAGATGTCACGCAACTTCTTCGCAAAAACAGGTTTTCTAGCTCTCACACTTGGAGCAATCGCCACCAGTAGTTTTCTGAATGCCTGCTCCACCTCTGCTCAAAACCAAGCCCAAGCCCCCAGTCCTGCTGCGACTGATGCTGGCTCAATGCGAGGCATGGATCACAGTAATATGAACCACGGCAACATGGGCAGCATGGCGATGGATCTGGGACCAGCCGACGCCGAATTTGATCCGCGGTTTATCGATGCTATGACTCCCCATCATCAAGGAGCCGTCGAAATGGCAAAAGAAGCACAGCAGAAATCCAAGCGTCCTGAAATCCAAAAGCTGGCGGCTGACATCATCAAAGCTCAAGACAAAGAAATCAGCCAGATGAAGCAATGGCGGCAGGCTTGGTATCCCAAAGCCAGTGCAAAGCCAGTCGCTTACAATCCAAAAACGGGTCGTTCCATGCCTATGTCTCAAGATCAGATGAAAGGCATGATGATGAACATGAATTTGGGTGCGGCAGATGATCAGTTTGATCTGCGGTTTCTCAACGCCATGATTCCGCATCACGACGGTGCAGTCGTGATGGCGCAGGAGGCTTTGAACAAGTCGAAACGCCCTGAAATCAAACAGCTGGCGCAAGAAATCATTGCCTCTCAGAATGCTGAAATTAAGCAAATGCAGCAGTGGAAACAAGCCTGGTACAAGCAATAGGTCTGGCTGCAAGATTTCACGTTGGTTTCATTACTCTGTGAAACGCTGGTAATTGAGTGCTATGCGAAGGAAGCCGCTAATGACTTATCTCCCTCAACGATCGACTGCGCAGGTGACAGTCTCCCTGCTAATGTTGTTGCTCCTAGCAACTCCAATTCGCATTTTTGCTCATCCTGGGCACGGCAACGAATTTCAGGGAGGAAGCCATTCAGCTCAATCGGCAGATGCCATTGAAGTCGATGCGGAAACGATGAAACAATTGGGCTTAAAAGTCGAATCTGTATCGCGTCAACGCTTGGCCTTTGGCATTAAAACCACTGGACAAATTGAATCTCTCCCCAACCAACAGGTTGAAGTGACCACTCCAGTCAGAGGAACGGTGACGCAGCTACTTGTTCAACCGGGAGATAAGGTGAGCGCGGGTCAGGCCGTGGCCATCATGACTAGCCCAGAATTGGCAGAACTGCGTACGGTTGCCTTAGACCGCCGATCAGAGGCGATCGGCTCTACCCAGCAAGCACAAGCTGATTTGCAACTGGCACAGCAAAACTTCGCTCAACAACAAAAAATCGCAGCAACAGACGTCGCTCAAACCCGAACCCAACTGAACTTTGCTCAGGAGCGATTCGACAAAGACCGGGAACTGGCTAGCAGTGGTGCCCTCCCCCGACGCAGCTTTCTAGAATCGGAAACCAAACTGGCAGAAGCAAAAGCGGCTCTCACCAAAGCTGAAAGCCGCTTAGAGGTTTCAGAGGCATCGGCACAACTACGACGAGCTGAATCGGCTGTACAAGTCGCTCAATCACGAGTGCAACTGAGTGAAGAAACCTATCAGGCTCGCCTGAGGCAACTGGGTGCAAGTGCAAACCAGGATGGCACAATCACCATAACGGCTCCGATTTCAGGCACCGTTGCCGATCGTGAAACTACTACGGGCGAATCGGGCGAGAACGCAGGCAAGAAGGTGATGACGATTATTAACGGCAGCAGTGTCCAGGTGAGCGCCAACATCTATGAGAAAGACCTCGATCGTATTCAGACTGGGCAGCAAGTCCAGATAAAAGTTGCCAGCTTGCCCGAGCGTACGTTTCAAGGACGCATCAGTGTGGTTGGATCAGTCGTCGAAGATGAAACCCGCATCGTGCCTGTAAAAGCGCAACTAGACAATCCGAATGGGGTGCTCAAACCAGGGATGTTTGCTGAATTGGAAGTGTTAACTGATCGGACTCCCGCTGCCTTGTTAGCAGTTCCAAAATCAGCACTGGTCACCACAAACGATAAAAAGACAATTGTATTTGTGCAAAATGGCACCGCGTTTCAACCGACAGAAGTCACATTAGGTAGAGACACAGGTGAATTGGTCGAGGTCAAGTCCGGGTTGTTTGATGGCGATCGCATTGTCACCCAACGCGCTAATCAGTTATATGCTCAATCGCTACGAGGCGGCAGGCCAGCCGATGATCACGAGAAGGCAAATTCTGCATCAGCCTCTAACCCACAGCCTTCGATTCCTTTATGGATTGGAATTCCTATTGGAGGAGCAGTTATGGCAGGTACTTTTGGGGCTGGAATGCTATGGGCGAATCGTCGCCGTCGCAAAGCATTCGTTCCATTCCCCAATGGGCACACAAGCCATGAGTCTCTCGATGGCTTGTGCCTAACTGATTATGACGCCCACCCGCCAACGCCTGCTTTGAAGTCAGAGGGTGATCATCATCCTCACCAACCGCGCTAGGTACACCGTCATGCTAAGTTCCATCATTCAATGGGCGATCGCTCGCCGATGGCTCGTGATTCTAGGGGCGATCGTCATCACTATTTGGATCTTCCGCACTATCATTCAGATGCCGCTGGATGTATTTCCTACCTTTGCACCACCGCAGGTTGAAATTCAAACCGAAGCGCCAGGCCTTGCACCCGAAGAAGTGGAATCTTTGGTGACACTCCCCATTGAAAGCGCAATTAATGGCACACCAGGGGTGAGTGCAGTGCGGTCTTCGAGTGCAGCCAGTATTTCAGTAGTGCGAGTGGTTTTTAACTGGGGCACCGATATCTATCAAGCCCGGCAGCTAGTGACCGAACGGTTACAGTCTGCTCAAAGTAAACTTCCAGAAGGGATTGAGACTCCACAAATTGCTCCCATCAGCTCACCCATTGGCACAATTGTCACTTACTCCTTTACCTCTAAAACAACCGACTTAATGGAAGTGCGGCGCATTGTCGATTGGCAGGTCACCAATCGCCTGCTGGCAGTGCCGGGAGTCACGCAAGTTATCGTGTTTGGTGGCGATGTGCGGCAATATCAAGTTCTCGTTGCGCCCGAAAAGCTACAAGCCTTCAATGTGTCGTTGCAACAAGTATCAGAAGCAGTGGCAGCGGCAAATGTGAATGCGCCAGGTGGTTATTTAATTACGCCTGATCGCGAAAAACTGATTCGGGGCATCGGGCGAATCGAGGATATTGAAGCGTTGAAGCAATCGGTCATTACGGCTCGCAATGGAACACCCGTTAGGATTACAGACGTCGCCGAGGTCAAAATTGGCGCAGCCGTGAAGCGTGGGGATGCCAGCGTTAACGCTCAGAAAGCAGTCGTTGCGATCGTCAATAAGCAGCCGCAAGCCGACACACCCACGGTCACTCGTGCCGTTGAAGCCGCGATGGCTGAGGTAAAAGCAGGATTGCCAGAAGATATTCAGGTTGCCACGACGTTTCGCCAAGAAACCTACATTGATGCCTCGATCGACAATGTGCGGGAAGCATTAGTTGAAGGCAGCATTATCGTTGCCTTAATCTTGATTCCATTCTTGATGAATTGGCGCAACTTAGCGGTATGTTTGGCGGCTCTACCTCTGTCTTTATTGATTGGGGTGCTAGCGCTCAACTGGCTAGGACAAGGGCTAAATACTATGACCCTAGGCGGCTTGGCAGTTGCCATCGGGTCTGCTGTGGACGATGCGATCGTAGATGCCGAAAATGTCTATCGCTGCCTGCGAGAAAATAAATATTCTCCCAATCCCCGCCCCGTTTTAGAGGTAGTGTTTGAGGGTTGTCAAGAAGTTCGAGATTCCGTATTTGGAGCCACTATCATTACGATCGTCGTCTTCTCGCCCATCTTTGCGCTCACGGGTGTAGAAGGCAGCATTTTTATCCCAATGGGGCTGGGCTACTTGGCGGCAGTGCTGGCATCTAGCGTCGTTGCCTTGACCGTTACCCCTGCTTTATGTGCAATTTTACTGCCCTACGGTCGTCTACCTGAGCGAGAACCTTGGGTCGCTCGATTCTTCAAAAGACTTTATCTACCACTGCTCAGGTTTTCAATGCGCCGCTCGACCATTATTTTAGGTATCGCAGGCGCAAGTTTAGTAGCGGCAGCGATCGTTGTTCCGTCGTTTGGACGAATCTTTTTACCGGAATTTCAGGAGCAATCGCTGGTCAATACGCTACTGCTGTATCCTGGCTCATCGTTGGAAGCCACAAATAGCGCCGCATCGGTGCTGGAACATAAGCTGAAGGATAATCCCAGCTTTCAAAGCATTCAAGTGCGTTCTGGACGAGCGGCGGGAGATGCCGATGCCGCAGGGGTGAATCTGACTCACCTGGATGTGGAGTTGAGCGAGACGGGGATGAAAGACCGTAAAGCTAGCGTAGAGCTATTGCGGGAGGAGTTTAGTAAAGTGCCAGGGGCAGCACCTAACGTAGGCGGCTTCATTTCTCACCGCATGGACGAAGTGCTGTCAGGGGTCAGAAGCGCTATTGCCGTTAAAATCTTCGGTCCTGAACTGGAACAACTTCGCATCCTAGGACAGCAAGTTAATGATGCCATGCAATCGGTTGAAGGCGTGGTCGATCTCCAACTAGAACCCCAGATTCCAGTGGAACAGATTCAGGTTCAGTTTGATCGTGTTGCTGCTGCCCGGTATGGATTAACGATTGGGCAACTTTCAGAAACGATTGAGACGGCATTAAATGGACGGGTGGTTTCGCAAGTTCTAGAGCAGCAGCAAACCTTTGACCTAGTGGTGTGGTTAAAGCCTGAAGCGCGTCAAGGGGTGGATACCATCGGTAATTTAGTGATTGATACGCCCAGCGGCAAAAAAATTCCGTTGGCACAGGTGGCAACCGTTCAGGACGGTACAGGTCCAAACACAATTAACCGTGAAAATGTTTCTCGCTTGATTGTGGTGGCTGCCAATGCGCAGGGTAGAGATTTGCGATCGGTAGTGAGCGATATTCAGGCAAAGGTCAAGCAGCAAGTTCAAACTCCGCCCGGATATTACATCCAGTATGCTGGGCAATTTGAAGCCGAAGAGCGGGCATCCCAAAATATTTTGCTTTTCAGCGCGATCGCCTTTGTCATCATCACCATCATCATGTATCTCTCGGTGAAATCGGTTGCATCCACCGCCATGATCATGATTAACCTACCTCTAGCCCTCGTGGGGGGTGTGATTGCAGTGGCACTTACAGGAGGCATCTTGTCGATCGCCTCGCTGGTGGGATTTGTCACGCTGTTTGGCGTTGCAACCCGAAATGGGTTGCTGCTGGTAGACAACTACAACACCAAGTTTGTTGCCGGGATGCCGTTGAAAGATCTCCTGATTCAAGGGTCGATGGAACGGCTCAACGCTATCCTTATGACAGCGTTTACTTCTGCATTAGGGTTAGCGCCCCTAGTCATCGCTGGCGGACCCGGAAAAGAGCTTTTGCAACCCTTATCGATCGTTGTTCTGGGTGGACTTTTTACCTCTACAGCTCTGACGCTGCTGATATTACCTGCGCTCTACGCCAGGTTCGGCAAGTACCTATTTCCGAAACGATTAATTGTTGAGAACGGCAAGGTCTCTCAACCAGAGATGAGGCATCTTCAAGGAGAGGCTTAACGGTCTAAAGCCAACAGTTTTGTTTATTAACAAGGAGAAACATCATGCAATTGAAAATGAATGTAACAGCGATTTCAGCGATCGGGCTACTATTCTTAGGCGCTTGTAGCAGCGGCAACCAAGCAACTAATTCAACCAGTAGCCCTGCTCCTTCTGCGGAAACTCAACCTTCTCCCCCTGCTGGCAGTCCCGCTAAATCTACATCTGATGGGAATCACGGTAGGCAAGGCGGACAGGTGATTGAATCAGGACCCTATCATCTGGAACTTGTATCGAAAAAAGAGGCAGCGCAGACTCACATCGACTTTTTCTTACAGAAAGGCGACAATCATGAACCAATTCCCAATGCAAAGGTAACAGCTCAAGTTCAATTGCCTGATGGCAGTCAGAAATCGTTAGATATGAAGTACGACGCAAGCGATAAGCACTATACAGCAATCTTACCCAGCGCCACGCCAGGAGAATACAAGGCTGTTATTCTCTCAGACATTAGCGGAGAAAAAGTGAATGGGCGCTTCAGCTTCAAGCACTAATACTGATTGGTATTTGATTTTGCTTAAGGTGTTTTGATCACCCCTCTGATTCACAGCCATATTACATAGGTAGAGTTATCTATCAAGCGATCTCATGCGAGTGTTACTGGTGGAAGATGAACCTGATTTAGGCACCGCGATTCATCGTGTTTTAAGTCGGGAGAAGTATGTGGTGGACTGGGTGCAAGATGGCAGCACAGCTTGGGCGTATCTCGACAACTCCGATGTTCACTATACCTTAGCCATTTTAGATTGGATGCTACCTGGACTATCCGGGGTAGAGTTGTGCAAGCGGCTCCGCTGTCAAAACAATCCACTCCCCATTCTGCTCCTGACTGCCAGAGATCGCATGGAAGATAAAGTAGCCGGACTCGATGCCGGAGCCGATGATTACCTAGTGAAGCCCTTTGGCATGGCAGAACTGTTGGCGCGACTGCGGGCGCTACAACGACGATCGCCCGAACTTCACCCCCAACAACTCCAAGTCGGCAATCTCATTCTCGACTACGGTGCCCACACCGTTTGCTGGCAACCCCTCGATGGGCACCAAATTCCTATTTCTTTGACTGCAAAGGAATTTCAGACACTGGAATACTTTATGAGACATCCTAGTCAAGTGGTGACAAGCCATCAAATCATGAATCAACTCTGGGAAGTGGGTGCAGAACCAACCAGCAACGCGATCGCTGCCCAAATTCGGTTGCTACGGCGTAAGCTTGCAGAAGTCGGGTGTGACGGTCTCATTGAAACGATTCATGGAATCGGCTATCGATTCAACGTTCCTCATGCGTCAAAATAAGCTATTTAACCGCACTCGTATTCAGCTTGCAGGCTGTTACGCTGGGGTCATGGGATTAATCTTAAGCGTCAGCGGACTAATTACTTACCAGTTGTTATCAGCCGCTCATTGGCACGCCGTCGAGCAGGAACTAGAGTCCATTTCAGGAACACTGCACGACTCTTTAGAACCGAAGTTAAAGCAACCCAACCGGCTTGAGCCTGCGATTAGACAAGCCCTCCCAAGGCTATGTCTGATAGGAACAGATTGCTCAAATGACGCTCAAAAGCGGCATATTCTTGGCATTGTTCAAGAAGACAACTATTACGTGCGCTTTTTTACCCAATCTGGGCAACTTTTAGCAAGTTTGGACAAGCAACCTGCCAGCTTACCACCTCCAGTTACTAAAGAAGGTTGGACTACGTTGCACGATGGGAGTGGAACGCGCTGTCGCCAAACCACGCTACTACTAAAAACTGCCACCGGATCTGCTTGGGGCTACATGCAGATTGGGCGATCGCTAAAAGAATATGACGATCATCTCACCATGCTGCGGCTACTGCTTGCTGTTGGGCTACCGCTTGCCATGCTGCTTGTTGCGGGGGCAGGATGGTGGTTAGCAGGACTTGCCATTCGCCCCGTCTACCAGTCCTATCAACAGATGCAACAATTTACCGCTGATGCGGCTCACGAACTGCGCACTCCTATTGCCACTATCCGCGCTACTATTGAGTCTGTCCAGGGTGTGGTGGATCTCCCAATGGAGGAAATGCAGGGAGCATTCAGTGTCGTGGATCGTCAAAACAATCGACTAGCACACCTAGTACAGGATCTTTTACTGCTCTCGCGAATGGATCAAAGAACGCTGGCAGAGAAACATCAGCCCTGTTGCATAAATGACCTAGTTCACGATTTAGTGGAAAGCTTATCCATGTTAAAGATTGCAGCTCCCATCCAGTTAACAACGCAGTACAGAGTTAAAGAGCCGTTGTATGTTATGGGTGATGAAAATCAATTGAGTCGCTTATTCTCTAACCTCATCGTCAATGCCTTGCACTACACGCCTGCCGGTGGAGTGGTAACAGTGATTGTAAGGCGAGAGGACACTCATGCTCTCATTCAGGTAAAAGACGCTGGCATTGGCATTGCCCGAGAAGACCAGTCCCGTATTTTCGATCGCTTCTATCGAGTGAGTTCTGATCGCTCTCGTCAAACTGGAGGAGCTGGATTAGGGTTGGCAATTGCAAAAGCAATCTCAGAGTCTCATCACGGCAGTATTCAAGTAAACACTGATTTGGGCAAAGGAAGTACCTTTGCCGTGCGATTGCCTTTAATTTAGAGTCGAAAGGTTACCTTTTAAAGGCAGTATCAACTTAACCATGTATGTTCAAAAATAAGCATAGTGATCCTTGAACATTCAAGCGTTGCTCAATTTTATGTAGCAATTTTGTACAGTGACTTTTTATTTAGTCGTGGTGGCGAATTGATGTCATCAAACGTGTGCAGCTTGTCTCTACTAGAGTTTAGCTTTGAGTCTGAACAGGGAGAATTGTCGCTAATTAGTGCCTGTCTTCGCTACGAGAAGCATTGCCAGAGTTTCTGTGCCACAACTCTTTAGTAGCCCTGCTAAGGTCATCTTAGGGTTGAAGCCCTGAGTAAATTGCTACCTCTGGCTGTTCACCTAAAAGTATCCTGCATACTCATAAGTATGGCATTTCCCTCTACCTCTCTCATTCATGCCCCAACGGCACTGGTTGCCGAAACGCATCTTGCCCTTGCCTCAAAAGAGATTGGGTACGCTTTCATTAGCATTGTCAACTTAACTAGATTTCGCGCTGATTGTTGAGAATGGGTGCACTTGGAGTTACGAAAAAGACAGCCTTTCCGCCTTTGAAAATCACCCACTTTCTCAATAAGCAAGGTTGAATTGAGTTAAGTTGACAATACCATTGGGTTTCAGCTTTCAACGTTTTCTCTTGCTTCAATTCATCCATCGCAACTGGATAAGCAGCATTTTTATCGACCGTGATGACTCGTGGAATTTGAGTGTGCTTGGCTCCTAATACTTTGCGAAAAAAGCGGGCTGCCGCCTTCCCATCTCGCTTTGCACTCAACATGAAGTCCACTGTATTGCCCTCCGAATCCACTGCTCGATATAGATATTTCCACTCACCTCGAATTTCGATGTAAGTTTCGTCCACCCGCCATGAGTCGTTCGTCGGATTCAGAAAGGGTCGAATGCGCTTGTCGAGTTCGGGAGCGAATTTCAAAACCCAGCGATAACGGTGGAATGATCGACTGCAACGCCCCTTTCTGCCATCATTTCCTCTAAATTCCGGTAGCTCAAAGAATAGCGGCAATACCAGCGCACGTTCAGCAAGATAATTTCAGGCAGAAAGTGATGCCATTTGAACAGTGAGTCGGTCGTCATTTAGGGCAAAGCTAGAGAAAATTGAGCTTCCACACCTTACCATTTTTGCGACACAACCGTAAATTTTACTTGGCAACCGATCGCGGAGTTTTCTACACAATTTATGACTGGATGCAGCGATCGGAATGGAAGGAACTGTACTTGGTTGAGCCGTAGTAGCCGACTTATTCTAATCATTAAGCACAGAGAAAACGAACTGAGTTCTGTTCTAGAGTATGTGACTTTCTCAAGTGCTTTGCTACGAATTGAATGATTGACACGGCTGCATCTTTTCGTTCCTTCAATCCTCTCTCAATCCCCTCAAACACTATGACAGCTCCCTCTTCAAGCCATCGGAAAATCTACAACGATATTACGCAAATCCAAGTCCAGCTAGATGCAACACTGCAAAGCATGTTAGAGCAGGCAGGCAGCAGAATTCACATCGATCGACAAACAGAACTCAAACAAAACATTGAAAGCACAAATCAGCGATTAGAAAAACTCAAAGCGCAATACATTTGCCCAGCCTGAAACAGCAGAACCACTCACAGAAATTACAAGGAGCAATGAGACCCCATGAGCAGCGAAACACAAACGCTTGAACGACAACTCCAGACCGAGAAAAATGCTTTTCAAGGTGAAGAGCATGAACTTCCCAAACGCCCTCCTAAAGCAATGGCTTCTCCTGAATACACCAGTAACAATATGCCCAATGTCTGGGTGTACAACGGCGAAGCTTACGACCTCACAGATTTCATGAAGAAGCATCCTGGCGGCGAATTCTTCATTGGGCGCATGAAGAATCGAGACATTACCACTGTTGTTAATATCTTTCACCGCAACCCTGCAAAGGTGAAGAAGATGCTTCAGAAATACGCTTTGGGACGAAAAACAACGCCCGAAGACTTGCACCCAAAATACAATGCACCGCCTTTTCTCTTCCACGATACCTTTGATGGTCGCAGAGACACTCCTCAGTTTGATTTCGAGACCAAAGAGCAACTCCTTGATCGCATTAGAACTCGATTGAATACGAAAGAAATGCAAGCAAAGGTCGATCGCATGGATTTCCTCTTTGATGCAGTGACCATTACTCTAGTTCTTCTCTACATCTTGGTACAAGCACTTCGACTCACAGTGGCACAATTCATGCCGATTTATCTCTTTGCGCCATTGATGGTGATGCTCAGAATCTCTCTTTCAGGTGCAGGACATTACTACAATCACCGCCCACAAGTTCGATTCAATAAGTTCTTCGCTCATGTGTTTGACATTAACTATGTTCCGATGTCCTTTGTTGTGATTGATGGTCATTCTTTGATGCATCATCCCTACACCCAAAGCAAAGTTGATGTCAAAACCAATGTATTCACGGCAATGATGGAACTACCTCGTTATTACCGAGTTCCACTCCATACCGTCCACAAGCTTGCTCATGTATTAACAGGGATGTTGGTTCGGACAGTCGAGATTTCATACTATGCCGTTCGATTTGGGGTACACAACTTCTATGGCACTTGGCAACGCGGACTACCGCACTACATCGGTATGATCTTTATGCGAGTGTTGCTACTCGGTGAGCTAGTTCTCTTTGCCCTTCGTGGAGATTTCGTTGCTTGGTTCGTACAGTTTGTTCTCACAACTTGGATTAGTACGTTCATGATTGTGGCAAGTCACGATTTTGAAGTCGAAGATTCAGCCAACACGGAACAGATTGAGCAACAAGATTGGGCAGTATTCCAAATCAACAATTCCTACGACTTGACGATGATTGGCAACAAATATATTGATTGCTTCTTATCAGCAGGTCTGAGTCCTCACCGAGTTCATCACGTCTTACCTTATCAACGCAGTGGGTTCGCCAACATTCTCAGTGAAGACATTGTTCGAGAAGAAGCTGCAAAGTTTGGTGTGCCCTGGTTAGCTCCTAAAAATTTCTTCCTCGATCGCTTACCGCTTCTGGTTAATCACTACTTGCTAGAGCGATCGCGCATGGCAGATGAGAAAAACTTTGGACTGCTGACAGAGCATTTCCACCCCCAAGCGTTAAAGACTTCGTTCGACTACATTCTCAAAGGTTTCGCTGGCATTGGTTCTATCTAATTTCACACACTCTATTGGAGCAGTACATCATGACGACAATGATTCCTCTCAAACAATCCCTCTCGCAATCTGCGATCATTAAAGCTCAACCTTACTTCAGCAATTCTAAATCGATTCTTGCAACGATCGAGAGCATTGCAACTGGAACACCTGAACACTGTATTTCTCAAGTTGATGCTGCTCGGACTGTTGCCCAAATGCCGAATCTGGTAAAAAACCAAAGCCGCATCGAAACGCTGTACCAAAACACGCGTATCAACACCCGTCACCTGGCTCTCAATTTGTTATCCGAGGATGCGCTGACCACTACTCAAAGCAGTTCGATTCAAGATCGAATGCAGATGTATCAATCGTATGCGATTCCTCTAGCTGAGAGAGTTGTCAAGCAGGCCCTAGAATCTGCTACCGCAAAATCAACTTTCGGTTGTCCAGAACTGCTCAAAGATTCGATTCGTCAGATTGTCTTTGTGTCTAGTACAGGGTTTGTTGCTCCAGGCGTTGATACGAAAGTGATTAAGCGGCTTGGGCTGAGACGGGATATTTCCCGCGTTACGGTGAATTTCATGGGCTGTGCGGCAGCAATGAATGGCTTAAGAGTAGCGAGCGATCATGTGCGATCGCATCCTACGCATCGATCTCTAGTGATTTGCTTGGAGCTGAGTTCAGTCAATGCGGTTTTTGAAGATGACATCAATGATGTGATTATTCATAGTATTTTCGGGGATGGTTGTGCGGCAGTGGTTGTGGGAGCTTGCGAAGAAGGGCAGGCGTTAGAAGGAAGAATTGTTATTCGAGATTATCTGAGTCAGTTGATTGCTGATACAGAAGATGGAATTACTCTCGGTGTGCAGGACAATGGCATCACTTGTAAGCTATCCCGCCAACTGCCGGACTACATTGAAGCGGGAGTTGATCCAGTGATTGAAAGCTTTCTGGAGCAAAATGGATTGACCAAAGAGCAGATTGATTTGTGGGCAATTCATCCAGGTGGGACTCGAATTGTGGAGCGATCGCAGCGTTCTCTCGGTCTAAGTGATGATCAGGTTGCCTATAGCTGGGAGATTCTGAGTGAATACGGAAATATGCTGAGTGCTTCAATCTTATTTGTACTAGAGAGAATGCTATCGAAACAGGAATCTTCAGATGAAAGATTACTGACTGGACTGGCTTTTTCATTTTCGCCTGGAGTTGGAATTGAAGGCATCTTGTTTCAAAAACTTTAGGGCGTACTTCAAAGGCTTCTCACTACATCTCTATATTTAGGGCGGACATGAAGAAGCCGAAGGGTGTTAAACACGCTCTAGTATTGCAATCTATTCAAGACCAAATCATTCTATGAGGACACAAGCATGAGATTCATTCGATTCCTGTTAGAAATTTCGTGGCGGAGTATCGTGATTGCTGCGAGTGTGGGGTTTGTTAGTGGCTGCGGTAACTCATTGTTGATTGCACTTGTTAATCGTTCAATTCATGAATCTTCTGTGCCAAATGCGCTTCTCTATTTTGCTGGATTAGCAATCTTTACTTTACTCACAAGCGTTACCTCACAATTCATGCTGATTCACTTGGCACAGGGAGCCATCTATGAACTGCGATTAAAGCTCAGCCGCAATATTCTCTCTGCTCCACTGCAGCATTTAGAACAATTGGGTGAGAGTCGATTGTTGATGACTTTAACCGATGATATTCGAGTTCTATCTCATGCCGTATCTGTTATTCCTAATCTGTTTATTGATCTCGCGACAGTCGCAGGTTGTTTGGTTTATTTAGCCTGGCTATCAAGTACAATCTTTGCTTTAACGGTTGGAATTAGCGCGATCGCAATCTGGGGAGTTCAGACCAAAGTGAATCAAGCTCGATCACTGTTCACCGTTGCACGAGACGAAGAAGATCATCTGCTTCAACATTTTCAAACGATTACTCACGGAACCAAAGAACTCAAACTTCATCGAGCGAGACGAGAAGATTTCATCTCAAAGAATGTACAAAGTAGTGCTTCTAAACTGCGGCAGAAAAATAGCAAAGCAATGAAAAGCTTTGCGGTTGCTAATGGATTAGGACAATCCTCTCAATTCTTCACAATGGGTTTTGTTCTGTTTGTTCTCCCGCTGTTCCTGCACGTTCCCCTGCCGATGCTTTCAACCTATGTTCTAACCAGTACATTTATTTCGATGCCGATGCAGAGTTTGTTAAATCGCCTTCCTGATATCATGCGCGGCAATGTGGCTTTGCGAAAAATTGAGCGACTGCGGCTCTCACTTACCAGTCAGCTAGAACATGAATCGATGCCTACTTTCAAAGTCAACTCTCACTGCCAAGTTGAACTCGACCAAGTCACCTATCTTTATCAACCAGAGCGCGAAGAAGAGGGGCCTCAGTTGCATCATCCGAGAGGAGACCGACCAATCAGCAGCCGACCAGTCACGCCTCCTCCAATGATTGAAGAAAGAGGGTTTTTCTTGGGAGCTATCACACTATCTTTCAAACCTGGAGAAGTAACTTATATTGTCGGTGGTAATGGAAGCGGTAAATCAACCTTAGCAAAATTGATTGCAGGTTTATATACACCCCACGACGGCGCGATCTATCTGAATGGAGTTCGGATTACAAATCACAATCGCGAATGGTATCGGCAACATTTCTCGGCTATCTTCTCTGATTTTCATCTGTTCGATAGCTGTCTAGGATTTAACCGTCCTAACCTTGATGAAGAAATTGAAATGTACTTGCAACAGTTACGCCTCGATCATAAGGTACAAGTCAAAAACGGCATTCTCTCGACAACTCGCCTTTCTCAAGGGCAGCGCAAACGGTTAGCACTTCTGACCGCTTATCTTGAAGACCGACCGATTTACCTGTTTGATGAATGGGCATCGGATCAAGAACCGCTCTTTCGAGAACTGTTCTACAAAGAAATTTTGGTCAAACTGAAGCAGCAAGGTAAGACTGTGATTGTTATCACTCACGACGATCGATATTTCCATCTCGCAGACCACATTGTTAAGCTCGACTACGGCAAGATCGAGTTAGATGAAAAGCCACTCTCTATCGGTCACAAAGCTTAATCTGAAGCCAGCAAAGTTTCAGCTTAAATAAGGAATGATGAGGCATTTGGAGAATTCCCACCTGTGCTTTCCGTAACTCGATTTCTCTTGCAAAGCAAATCTTGTCAGCTCGCAAGTCATTTGATTGGTTTGAGTTGTTTCTGGATGAGTTCTCTCAATGTCGCTGTTGCTCAATCGATTATTCCGGATCAAACCCTGCCGCCCAACGAGCGATCGCAAGTCTTGCCTATCTTTCCCTCTGAAGATCTGATCACAGGCGGTGCAACTCGCGGCAGCAATTTATTCCACAGTTTCCGACAGTTTAACATTGAAGCAGGGAAAGGTGTTTACTTCCTTGATCCTGGAAAGATTCAGAATATCTTTAGCCGAGTCACAGGTAATACTCGTTCTGAGATTTTTGGTACATTGGGCGCGATTCAAATCGTTAACGGTAATTTTGCACCTACTAACGCGAATCTGTTTTTGATCAATTCCAACGGAATTATTTTTGGTGCAGGAGCGCGGCTGAACTTAGCTGGCTCCTTTGCTGCAACTACAGCAGCAGGAATTCAATTCGGCGACCAAGGTAGCTTTAGTGCCATTAATCCGACTGCTCCAGGTCTTTTAACGGTCAATCCTTCTGCCTTTTTATTCAACCAGATTGCAGCACAGCCGATCGTTGTACGATCGCTCAATCCAGATTTTACAAAGCCCGAGGATCTAGCCATCCTGGGAGTTAATCCAAATAGAAGCTTGCTGCTAGTTGGCGGAGATGTACGCTTAGAAGCAGGATTGCTCAGTGCGAACGGTGGTCGCCTTGAATTAGGAGGATTGGCAGGCTCAGGAGCGATCGGACTCACTACAGATAATGCTCGTTTGAGTCTGAATTTCTTGTCTGACAGTCCACGATCCAATGTTGCGTTTACTCAAGCTGCGGGTGCAAATGTAACGGGGCAAGATGGAACAATCTCAATTCAGGCTGGTAATCTCGATGTTCTTGATGGCAGTGTTCTTTTTACGGGTATCAATAGCGGAACTGATCCCACAGCACAAGCAGGAGATATTCGCATCAATACAACTGGAACAACCACGATCGCGGGTTCTGGAACTGTTCGCTTTGCGACTGGAACACTCCTGACTCGGAATTCCAATGTCTTGAACACAATAGGAACTGGAAGCACCGGAAATAGTGGCAATGTTGTTATTCAAGCGAGATCAGTTAAGATTCAAGATTCTGCTCTAGTTGGAACGAGTGTGACTGGAATTGGAAATGCGGGAGATCTAAGTATTCAGGCGAGCGATCGAGTTCTTGTTGACAATGCCTTTCTTAACACAGGCGTGTTAGGTGATGGACAGGGAAAGAGTGGCAATTTGAACATTGTGGGGCAAACTTTGACCTTGAACAATCGCGCTCTGATTTCAGCGAGTTCATTTGGGCAAGGGGAAGCCGGAAATGTTCTGCTGCAAGCGACGGGCGCAATTTCGGCAAAAGATTCGACTGTCGCTGCCACGTTTTCTGGAGAAAGAGGAAAAGGAGGTAATGTTAGTATAGAGGCTGGCTCTTTGCTATTGGATAATGCTCGATTTAACACAGGCACGTTTGGACACGGAGACGCAGGAAGTATTGCAATTCGCACACGCGATGCAACGTCTCTGACGAATGGCAGCCAAATCAGTTCTAGTGTCATCGCTTTCCCACAGTTTGGATTTGTTGGAATTGGAAATAGTGGCGCAATTCAAATCGATGCGGCTGCACTTTCTCTAAGTGGGGATTCTACCATCTCAACACTGACCTTTGGTGTTGGGAATGCGGGGAGCATTAAGATTCGAGCCAGTGATGCAGTTCGGATGGATAACAGTAGTATTTTTAGCGATGTGAGTTTAGGTGCGATCGGTCGGGGTGGCGATACTCAAATTCAAGCACAGTCTGTCTCGCTGTTGAATCGCTCGCGATTAACAACTGGAACACTAGGGCAGGGAGATGCAGGTCATCTCTCGGTGCAAGCCAAGGATTCTATTCAAATCAGTGGCGAAAGTCTGGTTTTGAGTGCTGTGCAGGCGGGTGGAATCGGCAAAGCAGGCGATGTATTACTTCAAGCCCGATCGCTGTCACTTTCCGATAGTGCTAGATTAGTCACCGGAACTTTTGGACGAGGTGATGCAGGCAATCTCTCTGTGCAAGCAAAAGACTCGATTCAGTTGAGTGGTAATAGTTTAATCTCTAGCTCCGTGCAGGCGGGTGGAATTGGTAAAGGCGGAGATGTCACAATTCAAACGAGATCGCTCTCTCTAACAGAAGGCTCACAAATTCAATCAGCAATTTTCCGCTCACTTGGCGGTCTACCTCCTGGACAAGGACAAGGTGGAACGGTGCGAGTCAATGCTTCGGGCTCTATTCAGCTATTAGGAACCAATGTAGAAGGATCTCCGAGTGCGTTGACTACCACGGCTGAAGTCAGTACTCAGGGACGAGCAGGCGATCTGTATGTCACAACCCCAGATTTGACAATCCGCGATCGTGCCAGTATTGGTGCTGAAACCCGCAATGCTGATCCAGGTGGAAAAATTGTCATGCAAGTCGGCAACTTGACGATCGCGAATGGTGGACGAGTGCAAACCAGCGCGACTAATTCGGGTAATGCAGGCACAATTGATGTCCAGGCAAATTCGGTGCAACTTCAGAACGGAATCATTTCAGCCGACTCGGTTCAATCTGGCGGCGGAAGCATTGCCTTAAATGCACGGGATGTTCGACTCCGAGATCGATCGCTCGTTAACACAAATGTTGCTCAAGGTGCAAGTGGTGGTGGTGACATTAGCATTAACGCCAATACTTTCTTAGCATTAGAGGATAGTGATATTTTGGCGAATGCAAACCAAGGTCGCGGCGGCAATATTACTATTCGTTCAACGGCTTTTATTGCTGATTTTTTCTCAAGCAATCGATCAAATTCAGCCCGTTACACCGGAGATCTGACCCAGTTTCGAGGAAACGATCGGGTTGATATTTCTGCATCTTCTGCGTTGGGAATTAGTGGTACAGTCACAATCCCGGATTTTAGTTTCCTGCAAGACAATCTGACACAGCTACCACAAGCGTTAATTGATCCAACTACCTTGTTAGCTGATAGTTGTATTGTTCGGAATCGTCAGGCGGGTAACTTCATCATCACAGGTTCAGGCGGATTGGCAGCACGCCCAGGAGATACCGCGATCGCATCGTTCTCAACAGGTGAAGTTCACGCCCTTCAGCCAGAACCACACAAACAGAGCCGTGAACGCATTGTTGAACCCCAAAGAATTTATCGCCTGTCCAATGGTCAACTAATCTTGAGTCGAGATTGCCCGTAGTTTTCTGCAAACAGATTGACAGAATCGTACAAGCACTTTCGCTGAAAGATTACTAGGAGTCAGTTGTCCAAATTTGTAGTAATAGAGTACAAACACAAAGTTATTCCAAGCCATTCGCACTGTTATGAAATTTCATCGTTTGTTCGCATCATTGTCACTGATCACGATCGGCTTCAGTTTGGGCTTTAGTTCTCTTCCCGCAATCTATGTTCCTGTCTCTGCTCAAACACCTACGAATCGTGCAGCTAGATTAGTTGCTAGAGAACGAGGTAGCCAAATTAATGTACGATCGTCCCCCTCAATCTCTGCGCCAATTAAACACTATGGATTAGATGGTGATACTGTGGCAGTCTTACAGGAATCAAAGGGATCAGACGGTTATAGCTGGTATTTTGTGAGATTTCCAAAATCACAAGCGATAGGTTGGGTACGAGGCGATTTCGTTGCATTTTCAAATCAATCCTCCGCTCCGAATTCTCCGATTCAAACGCTACCAGATGTGGAAATGTCCGCTTTCGGGCTGTCACTTATGAACGAGCAGAATCTGTCAATGCACCTGCACTAGAAGCAGCGATCGCGAAAGAGCTAGCTAGCGATACTGCTAATGTGCGCTATCTCTATAACCTGGTTGACCTCAATCAAGACGATCGCTATGAAGTCATCGCCTATTTACCGAGCGCCTGTGGAACTGGAGGATGTTCGATGATGATCTTTAGAGCAACTGGGAATGGACACGCATTACTGTCGAGACACACTTTGATTCGGAATCCGATCGTAGTTAGTAATACAACAAAAAATGGTTGACGCGATTTAGTCGTGTATGTTTCGGGTGGCGATGCAAAGCCAAGCTACCACGTCTTGAAGTTTGATGGTTCAGAGTATCTGCTCAACCCTTCAACCGCGTCAGAAGTTCCACCGGGTACGATCATTTCAGGTCAGTCTGTGAGCGCAGATCAGATTTTTCCGAATATTGGACTAAGAATTTCTAATTGATAGTAGCAATACAAGCATCTCATAGCCGTTAACCCAAGAGAGGTTAATGGCTTCAGTTGTCTGATTACCGTTTTCGGCAAAGTCAGTGACTTGATTGGGCAATATTCTCTACAACATTGTGTCATTAACTTGGTCGAAACAGGCCGTGTGTTCTTGGGAGGCTCGCTCTACTGTAAAAGTAATCAAGCAATACCAAAGGAGAACCGAATCATGTTACCCCCAATTCTTGACACGATCGCATCCAAACTCGATGCTCTCGAAATTCAAAGTTCAAACATGGCACATTTTTTCTGCCGGCTCATTCCTGCTCAATGTCCCTTTGAACGCACTATTTCCTGTTTTGGTCGAACCTTACTCTACATCCCACCGCTTTGCAAACTTAACCCATTCTACGAACAGCTAGTGAGCTTACGTTTTCGAGCATTGTGCTATCTTGCAGATAGTTGTGGTGAAGATATCACTACCTACTGCTAGTTCAAAATGGTTGATACCGCACTGAAAAATACAATCCATTCTCCTGCAAAGAATTTCCACGCCCAGAAACTGATTTGAGCGGAATCCCATAATCGATCCGAACATTCACACTAGAACTAGGATTCCATTCCAATCCCACCCCAATTCCCATCAGTAAAGAGTCTAGATCTGTTGCTTTGCGATTCCAACCTTTACCAATGTCAAAAAACGGGGCAATCTGCAAAACACTTGGGTCTTTTGTCAAAGGAAGGCGAAGTTCAATCGAACCTAAAACGCCATTATCTGTGACAAGCTGATTCTGACCATAGCCGCGGACTGTCCCAACTCCACCCAGACTAAATCTTTCTAAAGATAGGAGCGAACCTGGTGTAATTTGAGCAGCAGTTCGCGTGAGCAACAACACTCGCGGCGACAGCTGTTGCACCCACTGAAACTGACCTAACCAGCTAAAGAATCGCCCATCCGTGCCTGTCTCATTAACTGTTGCACCCAAAGCATTAATTCCAAAACTGAACTGCGATCGAGCCGCCAAGACTCGATTTGGCGCACGGCTCACCCAATCTTGAGAAACCCTCAGTACCGTCACCTTCGATTCTCCAGTCTCTGCACCTTCTGAAAACGAGAACGGAATATCATCGAGCAGAAAGGTCTGACTGCGGCGTAAATCGAGAGAAAGCCCTAGTGCAAATTCGGTTTGAGGAGTGCGGACGATCGGTTGACGAAACGAGATCGCAAAGGTGCGCGTTTTGCTCCTAATCCCATAATCCCGAAAAATTTCATCGGTAATTCTGCTGCTATTATTGCCATAGCGAAGCGCGATCGTAGCATCATTAGCACTAATCGGCACAGAATAGCTCAGGTCATATAAGTTCAAACCCTCAGTGCGTCCGTATTCTGCATTGAAGCGATCGCCGAGTCCCAATAGGTTATCGTGGTTCACAAGCACTGAACCTTGAAGCGAACCGATACTAGGGGATTGATGATTGTCTAGCCCAAATCCGATGTGGAGTGCAGGTGCTTCGAGAAGTTGCACGCGCAAAACATTGCGACCCGGAACACTGCCTGCACTCAGCTCTGCATTGACCCTGACAATTAATGGATTCAGTTGCAAAAGTTGTAAGGCACGTTCGAGTTTCTGCTGATTTAAGGGGGCGCTCACTGCGAGTTCTAAGCGCTTTCTCACATAGTGATCGTGCAATCGCCGAAGTCCACTGATCTCAATTCGTTCTAGCACACCTTCAATCACTTGAATTTTAACAATTCCTTGATCCAAAACTTGATTGTTTGGAAGATATGCTCCTGATGTTACATAACCACTCTTGATATACAGTTGGGTAATTGCAGAACGCAATGCAATCAGGTCATCAAAGGTAATCTCTCGGTTCTCATAAGTAAGAATTAGGTTTGCAATTTCTTCTTTAAGAATAGTATTGCCTACAACTTCGATTTTTCGTGCTTTGAAGCGAAGGTCAGAATTTGCAGGAGTTTTAGATTGACTTAGAGTGGGGATCTGAAGCAGAGGTTGGGGCAGCGAATCAATCGGCGCTGGTGGCGTTGACGGGAAGGGCTCTGTAGGCTTTGAAATGGTTTGTTCGATAATATTAGGGACTATGGGTGGAATTGAAACAGGAGAAGGTGAATTTTGCGCTGTTGCGATGTTATTGGAACTACTCAAAGCGATCGCGACTACTATGACAAAATGTGCCTTTTTTTCCATAAATATTTGATTACAAAGATTTATTGTTATTCTGCCCAACAGATTCGCGGTTCTACTCTGTTCGATACAGTATCGTTTTTACCTCGATTACGACAAACGTTCTTAAGCTTAGGATACTGCTTGCTTATCAGTCATGTTTAAACTTTAAAGCATAAGTGGTCAAAAACCGATCGCTTCTCCAGAGGATGGATCGACGATCGGTTTCTGTAGATATTTTATAGCCTCACATTCGCATATTCTGCAATCTTGCAATTCTTGATCTCGTCTGGGAATTGCATTGATACAATACCTAATGCGAGAGCTGATCAGTACGCACAAAAGCGTAAATCATAGTAATCTTTATCGCTAGCAAGTTGAATTCGATAGTCTCCAGTTTGAGGAACTGTGACTGATCCAACTTCTCCGGCTGACATGAGAAAATCTTGAACTTGTTGTCCTTGGGGATTAATCAAGGTAACTAAAGAAACATACTCATCCATATTGCGAACCTCAAAGCGCTGTCCAGCTTTCAAGCGCATCATATACACTGGAAAGGGTTCTTGCTTGTTGTAGGCGTAAGAGACAGAATAGGGCTTGCAATGGCGTTTTGCCGGAATTTGTACTCGAATATCGGCTTTTGCAATGCTTGGAAATGCACAGAGCGCTACTGTGGCGGCGACCCCGATCGAGAGCAGTGAAGCGATAGTTTTGGATGTGTTTTCCATGAACATTGAGAGTTCTCCTAGAGTGATGATGAGTTTGAGATAGATTCGAGCAGTTATGAGAGGGTTGCAATAGCCCACACAGGAAGGGGAGCAGCTACAACCCTGAATTTGCAATGATTGAGAGCTTTACAAGTGCGGGGCTTCCTGACTGATTGGAGAGTTTGAGACAGAAAGATAGCAACCGAGTCGGTAACGATTTTGAACCTCCTAGATTCACAACCAAAGAACTTGAACTTTCACAATGACCCAAATTTGTATTGGCAAGAACATCCGTCGCACTGATAAGAACTGCGATCGATGTGGTTAAAATCATTGCTGTAGCAAGGAGATTGTATTTCATGAGTCTTTCCTTTTAGGCAGCAGCGGGTACTTCTTGATTCAGGAAAGCTTCGCATTTACCAGGCTGCATAAACTCCAAATACTTCGATATAATCTCAGGACTGAGAAATTCAAAGGCAAACTGATCCTCGACCCAGAATTCAATTACTTTGAATGGGCCTCGATCGCAGAGTCTAACGATCCATTCTTCTTGGACTCCGATCGCTTCAATTTCTTGCAGGCTGGTAGGAACCGAGAGTGCTGCGTGAACTGAGCCAAATCGGGGCGCGATCGGGGTTGTCTTAAATTCCACTTCTTCTAAGCCTGGAACAAGGCTTGTCCCAGCAGGTAGCAGTTCGATTGCAGTCCCATATTCATCACCTGCGACAACAATATAGCTACCCTCATGTACCGGAAACGGAAAGACTTGTCCACGCATCACTTTGGCGAGCACTTCAGCAACACGGCGGGGATTTTTAACATCGATGGAAATGTGGTGCAACATAGAATGAATTCCTCAATAGATAGGGTACTGATTTTTAGAAGCAATCGGTTGATATGTTGGATTGCTTAATTACTAGAGTAGAGAGATTGCTACCCAGAAGCACGTACTGTTTCTGTAAATGCGATCGCACAAATTAGAGCAATTCGCTGCACAATTTCGCCAACTCAATTGCAGAAAACAACGCGCAATCTATTCCAATTCTGTTAGTTCCAATTGCCGACTAGAACAAATGCTGCCCAATATGCTGGATGAGAATATTGACTATCAGATTCTAGTAGCGATCGCTGAGCCGCTCTTAAAGCCTCAGTCTTACTCAAATGGCTCCGTAATCCCTGATAAAACTGGCTCGATAGCTTAGCAGTCGCTGCGTCGTTAATAAACCAAAGCGAAGCTAATGCACTTTTTGCACCCGCTTGAATCGCGATTCCAGCTAAACCCAGTGCAGCCCGCTCATCTCCTGCGGCACTTTGGCAAGCGGTTAGTGTTAGCAGTTCCAAGGGATCATTCTGTCGAACCGTACTGCGAATTAAGACATCTAATTGATTGAGGGTGAGCTTCTGTCGATCGCCTGTGATCAAAAACGAATTTTCAGGATCGCTGCTAAATTCTCCGTGAGTCGCAATGTGCAAAATCGGATAACTTTCTTGAGTGAGTTCTTTCTGAAGTCGAGCGCGAGTAAAAGATTGATCTAAAAGCGGTTTACTTTCTGGAATCAGACGTTCTACATTTTGAATTTCCTGGGTCACGTAGGGGAGCGGTTGAAAAGTTCGTCCCGCGATCGTTGCTCCTTGAGTTAGCCCTAAAATCAAAGCGCGTAGAGGTCTCGTAGAAGGCGCTGATGCTTCGGTGAATGCCAGGCTTGGAGTTGTGACTACTGCATATTTTTGGATGAGAAACTGTTGACCATCGTGCAGTGCTGCCATCGGAACACTGCGTAAAATTCCATCTTGAACAAAGACTAATGTGGTTACTTTGGAGTTTGCGATCGACGATGCAAAGGGACGAATCACCCAATCATAAAGCTGCTGAGCTGGCCTGGAATCATAGTCATCATAAAAGCGCTCTAGTCCCCGTCGAAACTCATTCACCGTTGCTCTTAGAGTGCGATTGTCCGTATCAATCCAAGCAATCTGGTGTGCTTGGTTGGGTAGACTGAGAATAATTGCAGTCCGACCCTCTAGAATGATTGAACTAAAAACGGCTGTAGTTGACGTATCGATCGCTGATTTTTCGCTAATATTAGCAATCTTAATCACACAATCATTGCCGAAATAGTTCTGTAATTCTGCTAATTTGAGCGAATCCATTGTTTTCAACACATCGCCTAACTCAGATGCCGTTGCTTTAGAACTAGATTTATCTGCTTGTAATCCTAATGCAATTCGCTCACGGTAAATCGGTTCAACAGTATCTCGAAAATCTAGCTGGAGTTCTCGATCGCTGGTGAGAATATCGCCGCGAATACTTTCTAGAGTTTTAATCGTGCGATCGTACATTGCGATCGCTGATTTTCGTTGATTTTGTGCTGTGAGTAATCGTGCTGCTTGCCATTCCCAGAGGTAAAGACTATCTTTCTCCTGTTCTGCTGCCCACCGTGCTTGCTGCGTCAGTCGAGTTGCAGTCGCGAAATCGCCTTGACACTCCGCTAAATGACCCCACTCTCCTAAAGCAAATGATTCTGCGCGTGGATTGCGAATTCGACTAGCAACTTGCTGCGCTTGGTTCAGTAGCCGTTCTTCAGCGAGAATCGAAGCTTTGGATAAACAACGAGGTTTTACAAAAGACTCAGTGGGTTGGACTGGTTCAAGTAAATGAGCTAAGGTAATGCTGGCATAAACGCGATCGCGGTTTTCTGGAAGCTGTTGCAGTACCGTTATCGCCTGCTGATGTGTAGACTGTGCTGACTTTGGATCACCTATGCGATAGTAAATTGGGATCAGACCTTGTAAAACTTGCTGTCTGACAAGTGGCTGATTTTGAGGATTTAGAATTTCTAAGCTTCTTTTGAGATAGGTAATTGCTTGTTGATCTGATTCCTTTCCGATTTGCTGATAGCGTTTTGCTTCGATTTGATCGTCTCGTTGCGATGATGACTCAGCACGATGATAGTTAATTTGTGCTAAGTTACTATAACTATTTCCCAAGCTCAAAAGTGCGATCGCTTGATAGTCCTTGAGTCCCAAAGCTTGCGCTATCTTGAGTCCAGATTCAGCCGTTGCGATCGCAGCCTCATGGTTTCCTGTCAATCGATAAGCTTCTGCTAAACTCCCCAATGCAGCCGCTTCGACCGCTTGATTTTGACTGGCTCTTGCAAGTTGTAATGCGCTTCCTGGTTTACACAGTCCACTCGAATCTGATTGACAGACCAATGCGATCGCTTGTTTTGGTTGTCCGATTTGACTATAAAGCTGTGCTTTCTCGACTAGAATCCGTCCAACTTCACCCGATTGTTTGAGTCGTTGATAGAGTGCAATCGTTTGATCCCAGCTTTTGAGGGTTTGAGAGATATCGCCAAGTTGGTGATAGGCACGCGCAAGATTTTCTTGAACGATCGCCAACTCAGGGGTATTTTGTTCTCCTTGAAGCGCTTGGCTTGCAGTTTGCCACGCTTCGATCGCTTTTTGATAGCTGCCCGATCGATACTGACTCACGCCCTGTTGTACCCATTGCGAGGCATCTACTCTAGATTGGCTGTTTGCTGCCGTCCCAAACCAAAGACACAGAACTAACGTGCCTAAAAAAAGAACCCAAAGATGCCAACGAGGGTGGTTAAGGCGAATCGGCATGAGCAGCAGGAATTATTACTATTTAAGGGTGGCAAGTTGTTGTAAACGAGCTTTTTGCTCTTGAATAATCGCTCCTAGCTGCGGCGTTTCTTTTTCCGACTTCGCTAAATCATTGAGCAATGAATGCTGCAATTGTTTGACCGCAATAGACGGATTAGGCTGTGTAACTTCAGCGATCGCATCATACCAAAAGCTATTTTTGGCATACAGCTCGGCTCGTTCAATCTCACTCTTGGCGCTGTTAAGTTGCGATCGCAAGGTAGCCGGAAATGGCAAGATTTGCAGCGTTGCACCTGCAACCAAATCTTGTGACGGATGATTCGGATTACACGTTAGGATGACTTGCCAACTGTAGAGTTTTCCAGGTTGTAATTCAGGCTGGCTTGGGGGCAGTGAAAACTTCATCAGCCCAGATTGACTCTGCATTTGAACTTTTCTCAGCAGTTGACGCTTTCCACTACCCTCCTGATAGAGTCGAAACTCTAACGGGTAAGATTGCGTATCTGTTACAAACCAAATAAAGGCTGGACGGGTCGAGACGGTTTGACCCGCATAGCTTAGGGGTGCTAGAACCGTTAAGCCAGCTTCAGGGTTTCCAGAACACCCGCCGCGTGTCCCTGCCGTTGAAGTTCCTCCAGACGGTGCAGAAGGTTCGCTGGGAGGCTGGTAATCGGCATGGGCAGGTCGTGTTTCTAATAAGCCAATGAAGATTAACCCGATCGCGGTTTGAACCGATGCAGTAAGTAACCGTTTTTTAAGAGCCAGAAACATCGTTTTCTCAATAGCGCTGACAATTTGTTTTCACTTTACTAGATCGCTGCCCAACCTCCTAGACTGATAACAATAAATTTACAGGTTAAAAAGTGCAATTAGGTTTGCACTTTTCTGCGATCGAAATTTCTACTTTATGACACTGCGTTAGCGTAAAAGGCTCGTGCAAATCACGTTTTCAAGTCCTTAAAATGATTTTTGTAATTTACCCTTTTGGATCAAATTGTGTGAGCCTCATTCTTGGATTGATAGAAATGCTCTTATTAGGAGCATGGTTTGTTCTCCGGTGGCATCGACTTCAGCAAGCGTTGCAGTGGTGGTATCGGCAGCACGTATTGCGATTATTTGATGAAGCGGAAGCTGCGCGGAACGGTGTTCTTCAAGATGCTTTTACCCTGAGACGTACTGTAGAACTATCGTTAATACAGCACCAAGCCCTAAAAAAAGCAGATGAAGAAAAATTGCTCATGACCTTGGGAGAACTGCACGATTCCCTCAAACGATTTAGTGATTTTCTATCGCCTCCTTACCTTGAAGATAGCTTTCCCATGTCGATCGAACATTTGCTGCGATCGCATCAACATCCCGATGTTGTGTTAGATTTCTCTCTTCCTAAAAAGTGGCAACCGAATTCCTATGAGCAAAGCCGCGTGGTTTGGATCGCCATCGATGAATTGCTCCGCATTGCGATCGCGCCCTCGGTTGAATCCATTTCAGCGTGTTTGACTCAGCGTACTACAACTCATGAATTCATGATTCAGATTTTCTATTCAAACGACAATTGTCAAATCTTTCAGACTCAACTCACAGAACTGTCCCACCTGAGACGGGCTGCACAATTTTTAACAGCCGGAACCTGTACTTATCATTTCGATAATGCGACGCTGAAATGGTTACTACAATGGTCGTAGTATATTCAAAAGGTTAGAAACAAAAGGTTAAACACGATAAAAGGTTAAACATTATGGCAAGCTCGAAATTCGTGGTCATTGATGATCATGAAGCCGTATTAAGTGGAACGGTTGCGGTACTCCATCAACACTATCCAGACGTTGAGATTGCGATCGCCCAGACGGGGCAACAAGCTCTACAACAGATTGAAGGCACTAAGCCAGATTTAGTCGTGATGGATTTAGCACTACCCGATGTGCCGGGAGCACCTGCTCGACCGGATGTAGGCATTCAACTGCTCAAAACCTTATTAAAGAACTATCCGAGCCTCAATATTGTGGTGCAGAGCGCTCATGTACGATCGCTCGTTCGTCTCAAGCCTGAAATTAGCACCCACGAAGGCGGTTTTGCCGTGGTAGATAAAAGCTTACCAATGAAGGATATGCTGACGCGAGTCGATTGGGCACTGCAAGGATTACTCTACACGCCTAAGGAGATGCGAACCGGATTAGAGATTAAGCCAGAATGGTTAGAAGTGTTGCAGCTTGCATTTGGAGAAGGATTGCAAGACAAAGCGATCGCAGAACGAATGCGAGTGTCTGAACGCTCAGTCCGGCACTACTGGTCTAAAATCCAGGATGCGCTAGAAGTCTACCCCGATGCAGGTAAGAACATTCGGATTCAAACGGAAATGCGATCGCGTGAAGAAGGATTAATCGACTAAACGATCATGATTCGCAAACTAAAAGCAGAACTGTTACTGTGGCGAGTCGGTGCAATTCCTGGATTAGCTGTGATTGCTAGTACGATCGCGCTTCGTGCCTTCGGATTTCTTCAACCTTTAGAATTAATGGCATTCGATGCCGCACTACGATCTCGGCCCGCAGAACCGATAGATGAGCGAATTTTGATTGTTGGCATTACCGATGAGGACATTCATCGCATTGGCACTTATCCGCTTCCCGATCGCGATCTTGCAACGATCATTCAGCGAATTCAAGCAGATAAACCGAATGTCATTGGGCTTGACTTCTTACGAGATGTTCCCGTTTCACCGGGACGTGAAGCTTTTCTTAAAGCGCTTCAATCTCCGAATGTGATTGCAATTGAGAAAGCACTCCCTGTGCAAGGCGGATTTAGTGTTGCAGCCCCTCCGAACGTTCCCACAAAACAGCTCGGCTTTTCTGATGTGCTACCCGATCAAGATGGGAGATTGCGGCGTTGGTTACTGGGTGCAACGAACCCAAAACGGCAGTACCGATTTTCTTTAGCACTTCAGTTAGCACGATCGTACCTATCAACTCAAGGAATTCAGTTAGAAAATGGTGTGCGCGATCGCGTCGCGATGCGATTCGGTCAAGCAGAACTGACAAGGTTTCAGCCGCATTCTGGGGGATATATTAATGCAGATGCAGGTGGAAATCAGGTTCTATTGTATCCACGGGCTGGGCGTAAACCGTTTCGGATCGTCTCCTGGCGCGACTTGCAATTGGGAACAGTAAATTCTGATTGGATTCGAGGACGAATTGTTTTGATTGGCTTGACTGGAATTAGCACCAAGGATGTTGTTAATTCAGATGCCGTACCTAGTGCAATCTATGGCTTGGTTAATGGTGTAGAAATGCAGGCGCACGCTGTCAGCCAAATCTTGAGCGCTACTTTAGACGATCGACCACTCCTGCAGGTTTGGTCAGACGGGTGGGAATATCTTTGGATTGTTGCGTGGGGAATTGTTGGCATCAGTTTCGGACGAGTGGCACGATCGCCTGGGCGCATTTTACTAGGTGTCGCGCTCTCATCAGTTGGATTGATTGCGATCTCGTATGGGCTGATCTGGATTGGCTGGTGGATTCCAGTCGTCCCAGCATTGATCGTTCTAGTATTCAACGGTGCAGGATTAGCAGCAGCATCAATTTATCGTTACGAACAATCATTACGGGAGCGATTGCGCGATCGTCAGGCTGTGATAGATCAGACATTCACCACGATTCACAATGGAGCTTTGCAAACGCTGGCAAAAATGTTGCGGGATGTGCAAATGCAAAATGCAACTCATCCTCTGCTACCGGATCTAAAGCATCTCAATCAAGAATTGCGTTCCGTCTATGAAGTCATCCAGCGAGAAACTCTAGAGCAGGAAACAAGCTTTCAACTCGATGCGAATTCTATCCTAGATCTACAAGCGCCGCTCCATACGCTCCTGTATGAAGTCTACTTGCAGACAATGGAGCGAGATTTACCTTACTTCAAAACGATTCGGACACGCATTGTAAAATTTGAACCCATGAACGATCTCGGTCTCAGCTTAGAGCAAAAGCGAAACTTGTGTCGATTTCTAGAAGAAGCATTGTGTAATGTAGGCAAGTATGCGATCAACACCACTCGAATTACAGTAATTTGCGCTGAAGAAAATAGCAAACAAGTCATTCGAGTGATTGATCATGGCAACACTGATTTCAGTGGGAAGGCTTCTGCTGCTGGATTGGGTACTCGTCAGGCAGAGATTCTAGCACAAAAACTTCGAGGCACATTCCAACGGTTGCCCAACAAACCGAAAGGAATGCACTGTGAATTGAACTGGCAAGCACAAAAACTTCGGAGACTGTAAATTAAATTAGACTTTATCGGAAATAGCAGGGATGAGGATTCGAGGCAATGCCTTCCAATCAGCTTTGATTAGGCGAACTTCGAGCGGTGGTCAAGACGGAAGTTGTGTAATCCACAAGCCGTCTCCGTCACTTGATCCACGTAGTTCTCCTTGCAGTTGCGAAACGTCTGCATCACAATCTGTGAGCGCTTGGCCCCACCAATAGGTGTTCAATCACAACTCGTTGCTTTGAGATGAGTCGATTCAGCAGTTTCTGGGCTTCGTTGAGTTCTTGCTTCCTGGGTTTCTTCTTCGGTTGCAGCACAATCACGCCGCTCGGTGCAAATCCTTGAAAGCCTGTATCCTGCCAAAAGCGGTTGTGTCGCAGAAATGATAAGGTGTGGAAGCTCAATTTTCCCTGACCTTGCTCTAAATGACGACTGATTCTTTGTTCAAATGGCGGCACTTCTTGCCTGACATCATCTTGCTGAATGTGCGCTGGTATTGTCGTTATTCCTTGAGCTATCGAGACGGCATCGTCAACTTAACCACTTATGTTCAGAATTAAGCACGATAATGCTTGAACATTCGGCATTGCTCAATGTTACTCAGCAATTTTCAAGCAAGCGATCTCTCGCCACTCCTCAAAGCGTTGTTGTAGTTGTTCTCGGTAGCGTTTTGCACTCAGTTCATGTTGCTTCGGGTGGAAGTGTCCTCGGATCGGGTCAAATGCTGAAAGGAAACGTTGGGCTTGTCCAGGGGACTTGAATCGTCGCATTCGCCTTTCTCTGATTCGGGTAGGCGCGATTCTCGGCTCAGTTATTCAGCCCTTTATGCTGCCGATGCTCCACGCGCTTCATCACCTGCTTCTTTGCCGCTTCGTAGCTCTTGAGTTTGTCAGTGACCATTACCCGTGACACGAACCCTTGTTTCTTCAAAAGCTTACGCAAAAAACGTGCTGCTGCTTTTGTATCTCGATGCCGTTGCAGCAACACCTCCAGCACGTTCCCCTCTGAGTCCACCGCTCGCCACAAGTAGTATTGCTGCCCTTTGATGTTGACGACCACCTCATCGAGATGCCATTTATCCGCAATGTAAAGTCTTTACGACGCAACTGATTCGCGTATTGCTCCCAAACTTCTGACCCCATTCTCGAATCGATTCGTACGTCACCTCGATCCCTCGGTACAACATCATCTTCTCGATGTCCCGATAGCTCAACGGAAACGTGTAATACAGCCAAACGGTACTGTCAGGTTAACCGAAGTGTAGAATAATCGCACTGATTCAACGTTGCCTGCTCGCCCATGTACTCCCGTCATCGCTTTCGGGAGCGAAATTATTAGCTATTGTGTCTGGCTTTATTACACTTTCCCTTTGAGCTACCGGGATATCGAGAAAATGATGTTGGTCGCTTTCAGCGTGGCGAAGCCAACGCGGCATTGAAGTGACCTATGAAACAATTCGGGAGTGGTGTCAGAAGTTCGGGCAGGAGTACGCGAATCAGGTGGAGCGCAAGCGTCCCCATATCACTGACAAATGGCATCTCGATGAAATGGTGGTGACGATTAAGAAGCAGCAATACTACCTGTGGCGAGCCGTAGACAGCGAAGGGAACGTGCTGGATGTCTCGCTGTCGTTGCAGCAAGACACTGAGGCAGCGAAGCGATTTTTCCGTAAGCTTTTGAAGAAACAGGGCTTTGTGCCACGGGTGATTGTCACCGACAAACTCAAGAGCTATGAAGCCGCAAAGAAACAGGTGGTGCCAAGTGTGGAGCATCGACAGCACAAGGGATTATCGGTGGTGCTTCAAATTAATGTGGGATAGGTTGCGATATCGTGCCAAGTCCAAGAACGAGAGGCTAATCCTGCCCGCTGTGCTGCGGTTGATTTGAATCGACTGTGCTGCCAAA
>JACJNW010000005.1 GCA_014695195.1 Cyanobacteria bacterium FACHB-DQ100
TCGCGCTGCAGATCAAGGGGCAATGCCAGCGCCGATCAACCATACAAAAAAGTGCCAAGCTTGCAGCCTGCAAAGAATCTGCTTGCCGTTTGAGGTCAGATCTCTGATGCAAGCAAAGCTCTGAATCCCGGCAACGGGACTGAAACTAGACCGGGCGCCAGCACGAACCAGAGCGCAGGGTCGCAAAGCTCTGAATCCCGGCAACGGGACTGAAACAAAGGTAAAGCCGTTTTGCCCGTAGACACAGCATTTCAAGTCGCAAAGCTCTGAATCTCGGCAACGGGACTGAAACACTAAGGAAACTGGCTTACTTGAAGTCAACATAGGGGGCATTATCAACTTAACCGCATGCGTTCAACACTAAGCACTGTAATCCTTGAACATTCAAGCGCTGCTGAATGTTACGCAGTAACTCTCACACAAGCAATTTCTCGCCACTCCTCAAAGCGTTGGCATAGTTGTTCTCGGTATCGTTTTGCACTTAGTTCATGTTGCTTCGGGTGGAAGTGGCCTCGAATCGGTTCAAAGGCTGAAAGGAATCGTTGCGCTTGCCCTAGAGATTTGAATCGCCTCATGCGTCGTTCTCGGACTCTTGTAGGTTGATGCGAGTTCTCCGCTCGATTGTTCAGCCCCTTATGAGTTCGATGCTCCACGCTCGGCATCACTCGTTTCTTTGCCGCTTCGTAGCTCTTCAGTTTGTCGGTGACCATCATCCGTGGCACGAAACCTTGTTTCTTCAGCAGTTTATGAAAAAAACGTGCTGCTGCATGGGTATCTCGATGTCGTTGCAGCAGCACACCCAATACAGTGCTCTCCGCATCCACCGCTCGCCACAAATAATATTGCTTTCCCTTGATCGTCACCACGACCTCATCAAGATGCCATTTATCAGCGATGAACGGGCGTTTCCGTCGCAGCGGATTGGCGTATTGCTGCCCGAATTTACAGTAACTGATGATTTCGCCGGGAAATTGATGACGGGAGTACATGAGAAGATATGATCCGAGTTGAACCAGTCCGATTATTCTACGTTCCGATTAACCTGACAATGCCGAAAATAGCATTAATAACAATGCCGAAAATAGCATTAATAACTTTGCGCATACTGCGAAAACGCGGACGCCTACTGAGTTGAGATGCTGGAGTTAATGGTTCAAGGATTGTCCACTCATCATCAGACACATCAGTATTGTAAGATTTCCGATTCATGTCTCCATTCTAACAAATGGGTATAATCTGCTACTTCTCAAACGTCCTCTTAGAACGAGGAGCTATATTGAATCGAGAAGTAGATGCCATTCTCTTGCAAGGTGCGCTTTTCATTCTCGATCGACACCAACGGAAATCCAAAATCAATCCGGGCTGAAAAATCCTCGCCTTGCTGCCATAGTAAGCCGAATCCCGCCCCAACCAGCGTATTTTTCGCAGGATTTTCTCCACTCCGATTCCAGCCTGTACCCAAATCGATAAACGGTGTGAGTTGAACAATTCCCCCACTGGGTCTAAAAATCGGCAACCGCAACTCGGTTGAGAACAAAAATCCATTATTCGTGAGGAGGGCATCTTGTCGATAGCCGCGAACCGTTTCGACTCCCCCAATGCCAATCTGCTCGAAAGGAACTAAGGTATGCCCGGCAAGCTGCAAATCTCCTCGAATTAACAACAATGACTCTCTCGCTAAAAGCCTTGTCCATTGCGCCTGTCCTCGCCAGGCAAAAAATTGACTATCGGGATCTTGATCATTGAGCGTGGCACCGAACAAACCTAAACCCAAGCTAAACTGCGATCGCGCAGCAAACACTTGCCGATCGCTGCGCTGCACATACTCCTGAAAAAACCGCAATGCTGAAATTCGGGTTCGTCCTTGCGCGTCAGCCCCCGGAGACAACGGAAATGGACCAATATTATTAATGCCGAGTTCGGTTTGACTTTCTTGCCGCGAAAAGGTCAACCCCAAGGCGAATTCATCGGTCGAACGCTGAATGATCGGCTGTCTGAACGTCAATTCGTAATAGCGCGATCTCGCTGTGATATCGAGAACATCAAACGGCTCTTCAATCACGCGACTGCGAGTACTGCCATAAGCAAGCCTCAATGTTCCATTGCGTGGATTGAGAGGAATGGTATAGCTCAAATCCACGCCATTGCTTCCATCCGTTTTAGTGTAAGTTGCACTGAGACTATCGCCGAAACCGAGCAAGTTCGCTTGTGAGACTCCAAACTGTCGTCGAAATGAGCCGACACTGGGTGATCGCGCATTATCGAGTGACGGAGTAACGGTGAGCGTTTTGGCTTCTGCGATCGTCACTTGTAAAATGCTGGTTCCGGGGCGCGTTCCGGCTTGCAAATCGGCTGAAATCGAAGCAATTAGAGGATCAAGCTGCAATAGCCGCAAGCCTTCGAGCAAACGATTCACATTCAAGGGCTTCTGAGCAACAAGACCGATGCGGCTACGGACATAGGCAGGATTGAGGCGACGCGTTCCGAGCACATTGACACTCTCGATCGTACCTTCAATGATTTGAATCTTGACCGTGCCACCCGTCAGCACTTGCGGCGGCAAAATGGCAGCAGAGGTGACATAGCTGCGCTTGACATAGAAATCTGTAATTTCAGTTCTCAACTGCAACAACTCTGCAAATGAAACATTGCGATCCACATATTTGCGAGTAATTTCAGAAAAGTCTTGCGCCCGAAAGACTGTGCTCCCGACAATTTCAATTTGTTTGAGTTGAATGGTATCGGGAACGTTACCAGGAGCTTCAGGTGTCGGTTGTAACGGAGCAATCGGAAGCAGTTGATCCGGAGGAGGCAGCGGAGCTGGCGTAGCTTCCAACGGCGAGGGTTGTGAGGGAAGCGGGCGTGGTAGATCTTGAGGCGGAGGAATGGGAATGCGCTGAGCAAGTCCCGGAGAAGAAGTAGCAATCGTAACGCCAAGCGTCAGCAGAACTTGAAGTTGCGATCGAAACATCATTTCACCCTCATAGCAGAGCTATTTTTATTTAACTCTTTGTTGCACCTTGACGATCCCCTAATATGAACAAGAAAAGCACTAGCGGACTAGCCTCAGGAGCGATGAAGCGACAAAGAAACAGGCGATAAAGCGAGTATAACATCAACAACACAAGGGATTGAACAATCGAGTAGAGAACTTGCATTAACCCACACGAGTGCGAGAGCGGCGAATGCAACAATTTAAATCCCCAGGGCAAGCGCAACGATTTCTCTCAGCCTTTGAACCAATCCGAGGACACTTTCACCCGAAGCAACATGACCTGAGTGTAAAACGCTACCTAGAACAGCTACGCCAACGATTTGAGGAGTGGCGAGAAATTGCTTGAAAGTTGCTGGTAACATTGAGCAACGCTTGAATGTTCAAGGATATACTGTGCTTAATCTTGAAGGTACATGGTTAAGTTGATAATGCCGCTGTGATGCTTCTAACGACTTCATTTATTCCCCCGCACCCATGCGAAAACATCAATTTAACACTCGTGGATAACAATAGGGTCTGTATATTAGCAATAAGCTGTGATATCTTCACCACAAACATCAGCTAGGTAGCAGAGGGCTTTGAACCGCAAGCCAACTAATTGTTCATAAAACGGGTTCAGTTTGCACATTGGAGGTATGTGGAGGAGAACGCGATCGCAAAAACGAATATCTCGTTCAAAGGGGCAGTGCGAGGGAATGAGGCGACAGAGAAGTTGTGCCATTTTGGGGTTATTGATCTCAATCGCATCCAGCTTGTTCGCAATTAATTGCAGAAGGCTAATTTTCGTTGGGTTGCAAATTAAGCTCAACATAACTAATCACCTGAATGAACATCTACCGAGTAGAGGCTTTTAGTAGTTGTTTGCCTCTATTGATTTATCAAATAATGCTTGTAGTTTTATACAGATTAGAAGAATCGTTTGCCTATTTGCAGTGGAATTTCTGTTGTTATTGCTTCCTGTTACGCTCACTTTTCGTAATAAAAACGAGCTAATTTTGGCGATAAACTAGTATCATATTTCCCTTTAAGACCCTCAGCGCAAAATGCAACACGAAGCGCTGGATGGATTGATACAGGTAAGACTTTGAAAAACTTTAAGTACGATGATGCAATCCCTAGATAAGCGTTTCCTAAATTTAACGATCGCAGTACTCTTGTCACCCACACTCGCGATCGCTTCAGGCTTATTAATATCTCCGGTCCCAGCTCAAGTGATTCCTGATCGGAGCCTTTCTAACAATTCGAGCGTTGCCGTTGAGGGAAACGTCAGCACCATCACGGGCGGAACGTTAGCAGGAAAAAACTTGTTTCATAGCTTTAGTCAATTCTCAGTTCCCACGAATGGCACTGCTTATTTTAATAATACCTCAGACATTCAGAACATCCTGAGCCGCGTTACCGGTAGCTCTATTTCCAATATTGATGGACTCATTCGAGCCAATGGCACCGCCAGTTTATTCTTGATCAATCCCAATGGAATTATTTTTGGAAAGAATGCAAAGTTGCAAATTGGCGGTTCGTTACTAGCAACCACTGCTGATGCGATTCAGTTCGATGACCAAAATTCGTTTAGTGCTTCTGATCCGAATGCTGCTCCACTGTTAACGGTGAATCCTTCAGCGTTGCTCTTCAACCGCATCGAGCGAGCAGGGATTCAAAATAACTCACACACTTCTTCGAGTGCTGACGAAGCTTTTGGGTTAAAGGTTCGTGAGGGTCGCAGTTTGCTGCTCGTGGGTGGCAACATTGACATGAGGGGGAGCAGATTAACTGCTCCGGGTGGACGGGTGGAGTTGGTAGGCGTGGCAGATAAAGGACGAGTGGATCTCAAACTCAGCGGTGAGGAATTGCGGTTGGAGGTTCCCAAGGGTCTGACCCGTGCTCCGGTTGCTCTGACCGATGGGGCTCGAATTTCCGTTGCTAAAGATAATGGTGGCAGTATTGCGATCGTGGCTCAGTCTTTGGAGATTGCCAATAAAAGTGATTTGGAGGCAGGAATTGCACCAAAATTAGGGACAGAAGAGAGTAAAGCCGGAGACGTTACGCTCGATGCGATCGATGCAATCACTGTGACGGGAGAATCTCAAATTAAGAATATTGTGGCCCCGAACAGCACAGGTCAAGGGGGCAAGATTAGCATTCATACTGGCTCACTTTCGATGCTAGAGGGATCGCAACTCAACGCCTCTACTTTTGGAACTGGCAATGCGGGCGCAATCGTTATTCGCGCACGTGGTCAAGTTACCCTGAAAGGGAACCTAGACGGAGGGTCAGGTGATCGATTTAGTGGAGCTCAGAGCCGAGTCGGTGATAGTAAATTGGGTCCTAACGTTCATGGACGGGGAGGAAATATTGAGATTGAAGCGAAATCCCTCTTGATCGAAGATCGCGCACGGTTGAGTACTAGCACTTACGGGTATGGAAACGCTGGAAATGTCACCATCCGCGCGGCTGACAGCGTTACAGTACGAGGTCCAGGACCGACTCAGGCAGAGGGTAGGGCAATCAGCAGCAACGTACATGATCCGGCTAGGCAATTAAAAATAGAGCCGGAAACATACCGGAGCGGCGGAATTGTTACGATTGAGACTGGCTCACTTTCAATTACCAATAATGCTCTAATCTCAGTTGATACAAACGGCAAAGGCAACGCTGGAAGTGTCCAGATCAACGCTAAGGATGTAGTCTTATCAAGCAGCAACATTGTGAGCCGTTTAGGAGAAATAGAGATGCCCGATGCCAAGGGAAATGGGGGTAAGATCGACATTGAGACAGACTCACTCAGAATCGATAACAAGATAGAGCAGGGTAATGCTGGATTGAGCGTTAGCACCTATGGTCAGGGCAACGCTGGAAGTATCACCATTAATGCTCGAGACATTACTCTGACAAATTCAGGGAGCCGTATCAGTAGCAATGTTCATCCAGGGGCTAACGGAAACGGTGGAAAAATTAAGATTTCAACTGAATCATTCTCAATTCGCGATCGTGCTAACGTGTTTATCAAAACCGAAGGACGTGGAAACGCTGGAAGCCTCAAAATTGAGACAGGCTCGCTCAGAATCGATAACAAGATAGGGCAGGATAATGCTGGACTGAGTGTTAGCACCTATGGTCAGGGCAACGCTGGAAATATTACCATTAATGCTCGAGACATTATTCTGACAAATCCAGGAAGCCGGATCAGTAGCAATGTTCATCCAGGAGCTAGCGGAAACGGTGGAGAAATTAAGATTTCAACTGAATCGCTCTCAATTCGCGATCGTGCTAACGTGTTTATCAAAACCGAAGGACATGGAAACGCTGGAAGCCTAGAGATTCTGGCGCACTACGGTAACGTTTCGATCGAGAACGGTAGTCGATTGAGTGCAAGTACCCTTATACAAGGTAAGGAAGATACAAGCAATATAACAGCGGGTAACATTAGTCTCCAAGCTCGGCGGCTCTTACTGGATAATCAAGCTGAAATTCTTGGAGAAACGACGAGTAGTCAGAACGGCGGTAATATTACTCTCACTTTAGGCAATCTCTTGTTGCTGCGGCGCAGTAGTAATATTTCAACCTCAGCAGGTACAGAAGAGGGAACTGGAAATGGTGGTAATATTACGATTCGTTCTCCCCTAATTGTTACTGTTCCCACTGAAAGAAGTAACATCACTACCGAAGCTTATACAGGAACGGGCGGCAAGATTAACATCACGACGCAAGGTTTGATAGGATTCCAGCAACAATCACGAAATCCACAATTAAGCCGTATTTCTGCTAGTTCCGACTTTGGGATTGATGGACAAGTGAACATTAATGTTCTGAGTGTGAATCCAAGCCAAGGATTAGTGAATTTACCAACCGTTTCCGTCGATGCTTCTCGGTTAATCACGCAACAGTGTTCACCAAGTCGGGCAAGCGGAGAGATCAGCCAGTTTGTCATCACCGGACGCGGTGGACTACCAACTGCACCCGGTGAACCTTTGAGAAGTTCGTCGGTGCTGACACCTTGGGTCAATCTTCCCTCTGATGTGGCGATTAGCACAGAGCAAAATGCGGCAAGAAGCGGTGTCAATACTAAGCCAGATGCTGTTCGTCAAAGTTCAAACCGTGCAGCTTCTCCACCCGAAAAACTAGTCGAAGCCCAAGGATGGGTGAAAGATGCTCAGGGAAACGTCGCGTTGATTGCTCAGGTGCCGTCTGATTCTTCTGTTCAGCTCTCATCGGTTCCCTGCCATGGATTCTAAATCTCGGATTAATTGGCTTGTTCTCCTCACAGCTGGCTGGATAGCTGCCTTTGAGTGCGTTCCGTTTGCAATTCGCGATTCTGTCAGTATTGCGGCTTCTGTTTCTTCTCCAGCCCCAAACGCCCAAGCTCTAACCCCAGAAGAACAAGGAAAAGCACTGTATGAAAATGGGCGGTTTAGTGAAGCAGTCACCGTTTTACAACAAGCAGTTCAACAGGCGCGATCGCGAGGTGACACCCTCAGGCAAGCGATCGCGCTGAGTAATTTGTCACTAGCATCTCAACAGCTCGGATTGTGGACCGAAGCTAATCAAGCTATCACAGAAAGTCTGAAACTCCTGCGTTCTACCCATCAACAAACTTCAGTGCTTGCTCAAGCGCTTGATATTCAAGGCCGTTTGCAGCTCGCGACTGGGCAAGCCGAGTCAGCCTTGGGAACTTGGCAGCAAGCAACGGCGCTCTACTCAAAAACAAACGATCAGGCGGGTATTGTTCGTAGCCACCTTAATCAAGCACAGGCACTTCAAGCCCTAGGATTTCACCGTCGTGCACTGACAGTTTTGGAGAACTTACGATCGACCCTCCAAAACCAACCTGCATCTTTGGTCAAAGTTGTAGGCTTACGAAGTTTTGGCGATGCGCTGTTACTCGTTGGAGAAACCGATGCAGCAAATGCTGTGTTGCAACAAAGTTTGGAACTCGCCAAACAGCTTCAAGCCAGTGAAGAAACAGCGGCGGCGTTGTTAAGTTTAGGCAACGTTGCCCAAACCAAGCGAGACGCTCAAGCTGCTTTAGCGTTTTATCAACAAGCAGCAACTCGATCCGCGTCGCCCCTCACCAAAGTACAAGCACAACTCAATCAACTCAGTTTGCTGACTCATCCCAATCAGCGCGACAACATTCAACCCTTAGTGCGTCAAATTCAACCGCAACTGGCAACCTTGCCGCCGAGTCGAACCGTGATCGAGATGCAAATTACCTTTGCTCAACTGCTGTTGAAGCTTCCGAGCTTTGATCGCACCGCCATTGCTCAACAGTTAGCCAAAGCGGTACAACAAGCTCGCGCCCTCAATGATCGACGATCGCAATCCTTCGCCCTGGGAACGCTTGCTCATGTCTACGAACAAAATCGTCAATGGTCGATCGCGCAGGATTTAACGCAGCAAGCGCTGGAATTAGCCGAAGCGATGCGGGCATCAGATATCGCCTACCGCTGGGAATGGCAATTAGGACGATTATTGAAAGCGCAAGGCAATTCTACAGGCGCGATCGCAGCTTACACTGGAGCCGTCAATACGTTAAAATCGCTACGCAAAGATCTAGTCGCCGTAAATCCGGAGATCCAGTTTTCTTTCCGAGAAAGCGTGGAACCAATTTATCGGCAGTTGGTCGATTTGTTACTTCAGAAAACTGCAGCACCAAGTCAGGTTAAATTAACTCAAGCTCGCGATGTGATTGAATCACTGCAAGTTGCAGAACTTGAAAATTTTTTCCGGGCAGCGTGTCTAGATACGGTCGTGCAAGTGGATCAAGTCATTGACCAAGCGGATGCATCGGCGGCAGTCGTTTATCCGATTATTCTGAGCGATCGCCTAGAGATCATCCTCAAACTACCGCGACAAGAATTACGGCACTACACGGTGTTAGTTCCGCAAGTGCAAGTTGAACAAACCCTCGAACAACTGCAGCAAAAACTCACAAAACCCTACACCCTGCAAGAAGTACAAACTCTATCACAACAGGTTTACAATTGGCTAATTCGCCCCGCAGAAGCAACGCTAACAGCAACGAAACCGAAAACATTAGTGTTTGTATTAGATGGAGCCCTGCGGAATATCCCAATGTCGGTGCTTCATGATGGGCAACAGTATTTAATTCAAAAATATGGCGTTGCTCTAACACCAGGACTACAACTACTCAATCCACGATCGCTCAAACAAATCCAATTACGAACCCTCACCGCAGGGCTGACCGAATCGCGTCACGGCTTTGCACCGCTCAGTTTTGTGAGAAACGAAGTTGAAGAAATTCAATCAGAAGTGCCCAGTAAAGTATTGCTCAATCAGACCTTTACAGAAAAACAACTGCAAGAGCAGATTAATGCTGCTCCGTTTCCGGTTGTGCATTTAGCGACGCATGGACAGTTTAGCTCGGATGCAGAGAAGACCTTTATTCTTGCGTGGGATCAACCGATTAAGGTGAACGACTTCAGTCGGTTGTTGCGGGTCAAGGAACAAACGGGAACTGGCGCAATCGAGCTTCTGGTTCTCAGTGCTTGCGAAACGGCGACGGGAGATAACCGGGCGGCGTTAGGGCTGGCTGGAGTGGCGATTCGGGCGGGGGCAAGAAGTACGATCGCGTCGCTCTGGTCACTGGATGATGAATCAACTGCATTATTTATGGGCGAGTTTTATCGAAATCTCACACAAACGACCACGACGAAAGCGGCTGCACTGCGAGACGCCCAACTCAAGCTGCTGCAGCACCCTCAGTATCAGCATCCCCGCTACTGGGCACCGTATGTTTTAGTAGGAAATTGGCTATAACAGATAGGCTTTCTTGCAGCGTCGTCATTTCAATAAATTAGCTGTAGACTTCAGTAGGGTTTCGCGTACAGAAGATGCTATTATTCCTGACTGTTTCATTGCTAGCAGTACGCCCCCCATAACAGGCGGCACCGATAATTGTATAAGCCGAGCATTAGGAGCGGCTTGGTGAATTGTTTCATCTACAATTTGCACGAGCAGCGAACTTGCCCTAAAAAGGCTCCCAACCAGTACAGTATCAAATTTAAGTGTCTCTAAGCCAAGCTGGCGAATTACACCAATTGCCATGCTACCTAGTTCCTGCCCAGCCCATTGAATCAAACTTTTAGCAACCGGATCACCCTCATTCGCAACCTGAAAAATAATGGGAACCATCTCTGGACGAAGCTGATAAACACCTGTTGCCCATCCTTCGATCAAACGCTCAATATCTGGCGCACCTGTTACTTGCATAAATGCTTGAGTTAATGCTGTCGGCAATCCGCGTTGAGACCATTCAAACGCAACCGCTTGCCTTGCCTTAATGAGAAGTTCAAGCGCACCTGCTGCTTCGCCCAGCATAAAACCTAAACCTGTAACACGCCCTTCTCGTCGGTTTTGATCCCAACCTCTACAATTGCAGGATGTTCCTGCCACAATTGCAACTCCCCATTCTGCTGATGTGCCTGCTAGAAGCCCAATTAAAGTATCGTTTGCAATTGCTACTGATGCTGATGGTATATCTAGTGATTGCTGCACAGTGGTTAGGAGTGATTTTTGCTCAGAATTCCAATTATACCCAGCAATTCCACAACCAATGTGAGATAGTTGATGCTTTGAGATTCCTGCCGACACAAGTGCTTGATGTACGACCCCATGGAGAACTTTGGAGAAGCCTTGAGAGCCAACAATTCTGGGATTGCCAGAACCCTGATGACTAAAGCCAAGGGCACGACCTGAAGAATCTGCAATTAAGGCATGACTCTTTGTTCCACCAATATCGATGCCAAGAAAATATTGAGTCATTGGATTCATTCTCGATGTTTAAGATAGTAGCGATGGAATTAGCATGCGTTAGTAGTAATCGTGTTGTGTAGTTTTTTGCGTTGTAGCCTAAATTGACCAACAATCTGTACATCAAGCTCGTATTGGTCGTCTAATCCTCGACGCTTTAAAGCTTGAGAACTTGCTTTAGCAGTCCACTGAATCAGTTCCAAACGTTGATTTGTTATGTTTGTGCTGTGCCGACGATGATAATAAAGTGGCTGGGCAAGATGGTACACCTGTGTTACTTCTGAAACTTTCAAGCAGAGATCGTAGTCCTCGGCTTGCTCGAAAGATGTATCAATGCCTCCAACTTGGTCATAGACGTAGCGTCGAAGCAACCGAAAATGGAAAGTCATAAAATCAATCAGTAATCGATTCTTGGAGTAAGGGATATTGCAGCCTAGTCCTAGCCCTTTGTCTTGCCCATCTGCATCAACTACATGATAGTCAGTGTAAACTAAGCCAATTGTTGATTGTTCATCGAGAATTGCTGCTGTCGCTTCAAGCGCGGTTGGTGCAAGTAAATCATCACTATCAACAGAGGCAATGTATTTACCAGTAGTCTCAGCAAATGCTTGCTTTAACGCAACTGCAACGCCCTGATGAGCAGCCGCAATAACGCGAATCCGAGGATCAAGCGTTGTATAGTAGTGAGCTATCTCTAGAGAGCGATCGGTGGAACCATCATCCCAAATCAAAAGTTCAAAGTCGCACCTGGTCTGATTCAAAACGCTCTCGATCGCGGCACCTAGGTAGATTTCACGATTATAAACAGGGATGACGATAGAAATGGTGTACGACATTGTTCTTATCCTGATTAAAGTTTGATTGATGATTGAAAAAATAAGGGAAAGATAAAGATATAGCTCTTTCCCTTATCGAACAGTGAATACTACACTACGTCATTAGCAGTTAAAGCTGCTTGAATATGTCATTGCGTTGGTACAGGACAGTCTCCATCCTGGATACAATCTCCAAGTGATGCTCCAATACCTCCCAGCACGACTGCACCGACTGGTCCACCTTCAAAAAAGCCAACAACGGCTCCAATAATTCCACCAAGAATTGCGCCGAGATAACCTCCTCCCTGAATGTCTGCCATTTCCTCAATGGAAAGTTCATATTCGATGAAGCCCTCTGAACTAGTAGAAGTAAGGTCATTAATCTTGATGTTTTTCATGGTTCAAGTACTCCTTAATTGAGTTTGTTTCATCCTTTCTTACGGATACGGATCACAAGGTTCGTCATACAGCTTTAGGCTCATCAGGTCCAAAAATGACTTCATAAACTGCATCGCCAACCAGATCACCTATCTCAGCTCCAGCCGCAGCTCCTTCGTATCCACCAACAAACCAGCCAATAAAAGCTCCAATGGCTGCACCGATATAGCCGCCTCCATTGATAGCTGTTAATTCATCAACTGACAGCTCAGCGTCAAAAAGAGTTTCTGAATCAGCAGAAGAAAGATCAGAAATGTTGATGTTTTGCATTGTCAATCTCCTTTCAAATTAATGCGTTGATTTAGTGTTGAAGCTAAACTTTAATGATTTAACTTCTTAATTAAAGAGTAGCAAATCCTATTAGAAATTCAAGAAATTGAAGATTATTAAAAAAGCATAATTGCAGGAATTATGTTCATATTGAAAGCTCAAAGTTTGCTAGTAATACAGAACTTGTACAATGGATTTTACTACTCTTCAGGTTTGCATCCCAGTTACTAAATCTTTAGTTTCATGACTTGCGTAATAGCAAGAGTATTTCTAAACAGCCGCTAATTTTAGAAAAGGTTTTTTGAATTGCTCTCAGTTCATGACCTTGGAAAGATTTAAGGTTGCGTGTTTAAGCCAGTTGGAAAATAGTTCTATAAGAATTCTATTTCTTAGCTGAGCATCAAGTTCTGGCTGAATGATTTCTTCAACAAAAATCAAATGGGATTTTCCTAAAACAAGAATGGGTTTGAGAATTTGAGGTGGTTTTGAAGCAAAGACAGATGCCGCAATCGTTGAATTCAGATCAATACGACGTAAAAGTCCCTTATATCCTCCTGCTCGTCGAAGTTCCATATTTTGAATATATTGATGAGCAAGCTCATGAAAATTTACTTCACCTTCTTGTGTTGCATAGAAGAGTTCTATTGCTAAATCTTCATCGTCTAGAACAATTTCATACATCACAACCTTGGCGTAATCGAGCTGATTTTTAGCAAAAAATGCTTCAACTTCGTTACCAAATAGATGCTCAGCTAACTTATCAGCAAGAACTTGAGTATGAACCAAGATTTCAAATTCATTTAACGATAAGCCTTGTTTTTTTAGCCATGTCAAAGTATCTTTTGAACGATGCAAATTGTTTTTCAAACGAATAGCATCCGCAGCCTGCTGAAGCTCTTCAGATTCAACTGTGATTCCGGCTTCTTCTGCGGCAGCCACGATCGCTTTGCGTTTTGCAATCTCTTCCAAAATCATTGGAATTTGACCTGAAAGCTTCACTTGATAAAGAACCTCTTCGGGAGAAACAGTCAACTCAGTAGACATAGCGCCTCCGGCTTTCGTAGAGCAAATCGAGTAAACATGTCGCGGTAGACAACCTAGCCCGTTTAAAGTTTGAAATCACCGTTTTGCAGCTTTCTAAATGGATCGAGAATAAAATCAATAATGCGGCGTTGCCGTGTAATCACTTCGGCTGTGGCAGATTGCCCTGGTGTTAAGACAATGTGCTGGTTTTGTGCCTGGATGTAGGTTTGGTCAAGCCTAATTTCTAACTCAAAGTTTTCAATTTCGCCCTGTGGGGTTCGTGTCTTTTTCGCATCGGGCGAAATCCAATGCAGATGGGCCGGTACAATACCGTAATCCTGGAATGGATAAGCATCAAACTTGAGCTTAACAGGCATTCCAATTTGCAGAAAGCCACTTTCTGAACTCGGCATCTGTGCCCGAAAGATCAGCATTGCACCCTTAGGAGCAAGCTGAGCAACGGCTTGTCCTGGTTGCAGCACCGCTCCAGGTTGTTGGATCGGAAGCTCAAAAATCGTTCCATTAACAGGCGCATGAATCGTTCGTTGTTGCAGTTGTAATTGTAGTGCCGCGATCGCTTGTCGAGTTTGAGAAATTTCGGCGCGTAGATCTGCCATTTGGGTTTGTAAATCCCTAGCCTGTTTCTGGCTCGCTAGTACTGCCAGTTTACCCGTCCGATCAACGCGCAATTGAGCAGTCTCTTGTTTTGCTAGTTCTGATTGAGATTGTTCGATGTCTGCTCGCGCTTGTGCTAAGAGCCGTTGGCTCTCATCTGCCGTTCGTTGAGTTTCCACCACTTTGATTTCGGGCACAGCGCCAGCTTGCCATAGGTGACGATATCGCTGCACTTCATTCAGGTCTTTTGCCAAGCGAGACTGCCAAAGCTGATAAGCGCGTTGATTCGCCGATATCTTACTTTTCACCTGAGCAATTTGCGCCTGTTGCTCAGAAACTTGTGCTTCACTTTGGAGTTGCTGAGTGCGGGTCGCGATCGCGAGTTGGTTAGCGGTTTGTTCAAGCTGAGTAAGGCGATTTAGTTGCCCCTCTAGTTTTGCCTGCGCCTGCTGCAAATCTGTCTTGGCTAATTCTGAGTCTAGTTCCATTAACGTTTGCCCAGCCTTGACAGTGCTGCCTTCTTTGACAGCGATCGCAACCACTTTTCCAGCAACTGGTGCGTCAATGCGGTAAATTTTTCCCTGCGGCTCTAGTCGTCCTCGTGCGACGCCCGTTTCGTCTACTTGCGCTAACATCGCCCAGGGTAAGACAACTCCCGCGAACCCGACCAGCAAATAGAGCAATCCACGGGTCCAAGCTCGCGGCAGTGTGTTGACTAGCTCTTGCGTAATAGAAGACCAATCGCCCATTGAAGACTGCACAGGAGATACGTCTTCAACCATTGGCAGATCGCTTCTGAGATTAGTTATAACTTGGTTTAGATCAGTCTCGCGCTTGTTTCGGGGGCGATGACCATTACGTTGGCCGAGTTGATCTTCAGTACTAAATGGTGTTGGCATAGAACCGTGGTGATAAACGACAGTGAACGACAGGATTGCAATAGAAACGACATCTTGCTAGCCAACCGATGTTAATTGCTGCTGATTGAGATAGAAGTATTGTCCTCGCCGTGCCATTAACTCGTCATGATTGCCGCTTTCGACAATAATGCCTCGATCAAGAACTAAAATCAGGTCTGCATTACGAATCGTAGACAGGCGGTGGGCAATCACGAGCGTTGTTCGGTCTTTCAAAATCGTGTTGAGGTTTGTTTGAATAATTCGCTCCGATTCAGCATCCAAATGACTAGTGGCTTCATCAAAAATCAAGAGGCGAGGATTGCCGAGCAAAGCACGCGCGATCGCAAGTCGTTGACGCTGTCCACCGGAAAGTAATCCACCGCCCTCACCAATTTGCGTTTCATAGCCCATTGGCAGGGCTTCGATGAAGGAGTGGGCACCTGCTTGCTTCGCGGCTTCGATCACTTCTTCCAGTGATGCTTCAGGATGCCCAACGCTAATATTTTCCCGAATCGTGCCACCAAACAAAAAAGTATTTTGATCCACAACTCCGATCTGTTGTCTCAGCGATCGGAGTGCCAAATTATTAATGTCATAGCCGTCGATCAAAATTTTGCCTTGCGTTGCGGGATAAAGCCCTAAGAGCAGTTTCGCGATCGTGGTTTTACCTGAGCCACTGCGTCCCACCAATGCCACCATCTGCCCTGGATGAACTGTAAAACTAACATTTTCTAAAACATTCACATTGCTCTCAGGGTGATAGCGAAACGTAACCTGGTCAAAGCAGATATGCCCATCTAGGCTGGGCAGAAATTGCCGCGTTTGTTGCTGATAGTCTTCTTCGGGTTCAGTGTCGATCACATCCTGAATCCGCTCAACCGCAATCAAGACTTCTTGGAACTGATTCCATAGAACACTCAATCGACGGAAGGGAGAAATGACGTTTCCGAGCAGCATATTGAAGGCGACAAGTTGCCCGATGGTCAATTCATTCTGAATCACCTGAGACGCACCAAACCAAAGCAACGCTGTTGTCAACGCTGTCTCGACAGTGCTGCTACAAATCTGAAGCGTATTACTGATATTTTGACCGGAGAAATTCGTTTTGATTGATTTGCTAAATAGTTCCTCCCAATGCCAGCCTACTGTTTGTTCGATCGCCATACTCTTTACCGTATGAACACCAGTTAAAGCTTGAATTAAGTACTTTCCTTGGCTGGTGTTTGCATTAAAAATTTCGCGTGAGATTTGCTTGAGCAATGGTGTAGCGATCAGTGCAAGAAAAATAAAGGGCGGCACAATCGTCAGCGATAGTAACGCCATCTTCCAGCTATACCAAAACATTAAGCCAACATAAACGAAAACAGTCAGAAAATCCAAAAATATCGAGAGTGAATCACCTGTGAGAAAACGTTGAATCTTGTGGTTTTCTTGTACACGGGAAACAATATCACCTACATAGCGAGATTCAAAAAATCCCAACGGTAATCGAAATGTGTGTTTAATGAATCCAACAATCAATGCTGTATCAATTCGATTAGCAACATGACTCAACAGATACTGCCGCAATCCGCTCATTGCTACTCGGAAGAGCCCAAAGATGAGTAGCCCAATTCCAACCGCAGTCAGGGTCGTCGAACTACGCTGCACAACGACTCGATCAAGTAATAACTGAGTAAACATCGGGGTAACCAGGCCAAAAATTTGAATCACAATTGAGGCAATTAAGACTTCCAACAGCACGAGCCAATGCGGTTTTACGAGTTCGATAAATTGCCAGAGAGATTGGTTGGTTTCTGGAGTTTCCTTCAAAAAAGCTGTTGGCTGCAATAGCAAGGTATAGCCTGTCCAGCCTGCTTTAAACTGAGCAGGGGTGAGAGTTCGTTGACCGATTGCTGGGTCGCCAACCACCACATGCTTTCTTGTGATTTCGTAAACCACAATATAGTGTTTGCCTTCCCAATGCGCGATCGCAGGCAAGGATTGCTCCGCTAATTTGCTCAGTCCTGCTTTTACGGGTCGGGTAGAAAAGCCAATATTTTCTGCCGCTGCCGCTAAACTTTTTAGCGATGCGCCATTGCGATCGACATTTGAGATATCTCGCAATCGATTCACGCTAAACCGTTTTCCCCAGTAGCGACCAATCATCACTAAGCAAGCTGCTCCACAATCGGCTGCACTCTGTTGAGCAAAAAAAGGATAGCGCCGCGTTGCTCGCTGCCACCAATGTCCGAAACGCTGCATTGGACTGGGAAAGAAAGCCTTGCTGATTTTCGACTCCGTTTTACTAGCAGCAGTCGAAACAGAACACGGAATCAGTGATGAAGAATGGCGCAGAATTGGATGTTTACGGTTTCCCTCAGAATCGATTCGTTGCTCTGAAGACGCTTCACTTAACTTGGCAAGAATTAGCGAATCTCGCTGAACTGCTGCTTGGTATAACCGTGATCGCACTGTTGGATACCGATCAAGGAGGGATTGCAATGCCGCTATCGGCACAAAACAAAGTCCGACTTGCATAGAAGCCCTAGCAGTATAGGGCTGAAAAGAGGAGTCTGGGAAAAGCGTCAATTCACCCAAAGATGCACCTGTCCCCAGGGAAACTAACAAGTTATTCGCGCGATCGAGAAGCCGCACTTTACCGTCTAATACAAGGTAAATTCCCGCCGGAGCATCCAACGAATGCCAGAATTGTTTGCCTGGTTTCGGCTCCAAAATGTGAACGTGTTGCAGGAGAGTAGCCCATTCTGATTTAGAGAGTGGCTGCCCTAATAATTGAGCAAGCTGCTCAAGGATTTGCGCCTGCCACGCAACGGAACTCTGTTTTACCATAGTTTTTACTGCAGACTTCTTTAGTAGGAATCAATTAGTACACGGTGAAGAGAGGCGGTTGGATTTGAGCATTCTCCGGTGCTTAAATCTTGGATTCTAATACGTGCTTCGTTTGGAGTATTTGATGGAGATTGCGCTGATTCGGCTTTAGAAGGGCGAGTAGATAGCCCCATAGATCGGAGTAAGCGATTGATATGTTGTTCAGTGACTTCGATGCTCGTTTCTTTTGCTAGATGCTTTTTCAACCATTGGGCAGTCCATCGCTGGAAGGGATAGCCATACTCGCGTGGACTATGAGTTACTAGTTCTTTGAGCCGATTGAGGTAAAATTCATTCACCGTTTTGGGGCGACCGATTTGAGTTTCATTCCATAAATGTGCTTGACCAGCACGCGCGATCGCAATCCAATAGCGAGCGGTTTCATGGCAACAGCTTAAGCGATTGCAGATCTGAGTTTGTGAATAACCTTGATCTGCTAGTAGCATGATTTCAATCCGATGCTGGTATTCTGGACGCAATTCAGTTTGCAGTCTTTTAATCAGTAGCCTGCGCTGGAACGGTGTGAGAACGCTGCCTGAGTTGGTCAAATCACTGTCAAGAAAGTTAACTTTAGCCATTTTTCCCTATCCGTTGAGATGTGTTCTAGGACAGTGTTATGTTGCTATTGATTTCTCAGATGTAGTTGCGAAGAATTATCCAAAACGTTAACTTCGTGAGAAATGTTAATTTTGCAAAGCAAGCTTTCAAAGGAAAAAGACACAATACCACGGCAAATTCTCGAAGGGTACAATGAATGTACTCCCTTCCGAGAACCTGCCATATTCGTGCTTAGAATTAGTGTAACCAGGTCAAATCAGCTTACGTCGAGATAGCAAGTGTGTATTGAGTGCGACCATCACTTAGATTGAACGGAAAGACCTTCACAAGATATTCATCAGGAGCTAGACCTGTTAGGCTGATCGATTCATTTGCCACGCTTCCTAACTGAGAAACTGCAATAATCTCACTTGGATCAATAACGCCATTTTTATCAACATCTCGAATCACTTGCAAATCAACATCCATTGTTATGTCTGAAAGCGTTAGATCAAGATTGCCGCTGTTGATATTGAGCCTAAACAAATCGGCTTCATCGTTGAAATTGAATATATTTCCTAGTTTTTTTCCTGCCAATGGAAGATCAAACTCAAGATCAAGTTTGAAATTACCAATGCTTTCTCTGAGTGTTGTGTTGCCGTTAAGTAGGCTGAGATCAAGAGATCGCGCATTGCTGACTGTGTTGCCAGAATCCGTAGGTAACATTCCTAATTGATCCTCAGACAAGGTTGAAACCTGTTTCACAAAGTTGGCATATAGAGATAGGAAAATGTCATTGTTGAGATTACCATCCGTTCTAATCTCGTAATAATGCTGGACAATCTCTGCCTGTTGCTCACGATTGAAGCTGAATAAACTTTGACCCGCATTCATTCGCTTTACAAGTTCCGTTGCACCACCATAGTCATAACCGGACTGATTTGGTTGTCCAATGCCAGGTGGATAGGTTCCAGGAATGCGATCGTCGTGCTGACCGACTAGTGCTTCTGGAATATAAACTGCACCATCGTGTTGATATTGCCAAACATGGGCTAATTCATGAATTAAAGTATCCGGGCTAATGCCACCCCAAGAGTTAATGGTATTGAGGCTAGTAAAGGGTGCATCGTTAGTAATAAAACTTCTAGCCTTCACCAAAAACGATGCTTCATCGATTCGCACTAAGTCATAGTTAATTGAATTGCCAAAAACACTTTTGGCTCGCTCAATTTCTTCACTGGTTAATGCGCGAGTGTTGAATTTTCTCCAATCATAGTATGTTTCAAGAAGCTCTGGAATAGCAGCAATTTCTGCGTAATCAATTAAAATGCGACCAGCAGTTTTTGCTGCCTTCTCAAAATCTCCTGTTCCGACTGCTTCCAGTAACTCTACGTAATCGCTGCCTAGTTTCTTCAATTTTTTAGGTGTTTTTGTCACCCAATCAACAGTTCGCTCGAAGGCACCTGTTAGTTTACTATCCGCTTGTTTGGCAATCCAAGTTGCACCTTTTTTCAATCCCTTTCCAATATCTTTAATGCCATCCCAAATGTCTCCAGGGCTGGGAAGATCCACACCGAAAAGGGCTGGGCGTTCAACGCTATTGAAGTATCCACCTTCACTAATCGGAGTCGAGTAGGAATTAGCAATAAATTGGAGATCTGCGATCGCAGATGTTTTAATGGCTCGATCAACAGCAGTTGAGGGATTTAGCAATCCTGCTCCTGTTTCCGAGTCCCATCCTGGTGTATTCAAATCTGTTGCTGTGGATTCAAGAATATCGATCACTTGATGGTATTGCAGAGACGGGTTTGCTTGCCAAATGTTTGCAATGGTTCCTGTGACTTCAGCCGCTGCAATCGAGGTTCCCTCAACCGCATCAAATCGATTATCAGCAATAGACAGTAATGAATTGTTGTTTGCGCTGCCATACGCAACTAAGCTAAGACCATCTCCATAGCTTGAATAGAAGGCTCGATTGTGACCAAGGGCTGCCCCCACAGTGATAATGTTGTCAAACTCTTGAGCGGCTTGCCCAAGGACAGACATTGTTCCCCCGGTGTTGCCGGAGGCTACCACCACCAGAACCCCGTTCTCGTGTGCGTATCGAAGAGCATCGTGTTCTTGGGGGGTTAAAGCATGGCGGGTGCTTTGAGTGCCATCAGGATTAGTTTGAGCTAGATCAAAGCTAAGATTAACTACTGCGTGTGAACTGTTAGTGGCTTTTGCTGTATCTACAAACTCATTCAATGATTTTGCCCATTGACCTGATCCAACTGCACGACTGAGCCAAGTTCGTGAACGATCGCTAGAATTTGATCTGCTCTCTGCAACAGTCGTAATAACGTCAAAAACGCGTGTGCCGTGATCACTTTCATTCGGTGAAACAAAGGGATTATTATCCCCATCAATAAAGTCTCGTCCGATCAAAAGACGCGAATTGTCGATTTTTGGATGGTTGGCGTTAAATCCTGTATCGATAATGCCAATTAAATGACTCGAAGTGCCTGAATCAGAATGGTCAATTGGTTGAGCAGGACAACGAGATTTGGAGGACTCAGACCAAGATGAACTTGATCGCAGCATTGTTCTGTTTGCTGATATTGGCTCATGCACTTGCATTCCACTGTCGGAAAATTGCTGAATCTCAGTGCTTAAGCTTGTACCATTGTCAGACAATCTATTTAACGAATCAAAACCAGCTTTAGAGCCTGATGAGAATAGCATCTTCTTGTTCCTTTGTCATGATAAAAAATAGGCAAGTTAAACCTCAAACTCATTTAGAGTCAAGGTAAAACCGCGCGCAACGCTTTTAGGCGATCGCACTAAGAAGCAAATGCCGAAGTTACTCGCTTCGATAATTCACTGAAATGCTATAAAAAGTCCGCTGATGCTACGATCGCTTATCTGAGCTGAAAGGATATATTCTGGAAGTGAGCAATCCTTCCGATACAGAATCATTCCAAGAGAGCAGATAACTAGAAGCACTGCTGCTGCAAATAATCTGCGCCCTTGTATTGATATATCGGGAGTAGCCATAAGAAGTTATACAAACAGAAAAAAGATAGGTACATTACTGTTTTGCAGTGCAGCAATCTACGATCGGAGCACCTGCGATCGCACCCAATCCAGCAGACTGCAATAAATCTGTCCAATCTTGGGCCAACGTTGAATCTTTGGGCTTTTGGCGACGCAATTGAGCTAATGTTGTCACCGCATCGTACCAAATGCCATTTGCTGCGTAGCGCTGAACTTGCTCACGCGAAAGAACGGATTGACGCGAAGCATCGGGTCTGCGTTCGATCCAACCATCTACAAACATAGGATTACTCGGTGTGCAGTAGATCAGAAAATACCAGTGATAGAGTTTGCCTACTTCCAACGGCGAAACCGTGTTAGGTAAGGTTACGCTGACGATGCCTGGAGTAGTTCCTGATTGAGTCAGAGCCGTTTGATAGAGATACTTGCCCTGTTCATCCTGCAACACAAACTCCGTGGCTAAATTGCTTGTGAGCGGATACGGAACATAAAACCAAAAGGTCGGTCGATCGCTAACCGTCAATGCCCAAACTGGAGTGACATCCAAGCGATCAGGCGTCTTAGGTAAAACGGGCACTAATGCCGTTAATTGAGACGAAGCCACAGGACATTTGCCTCGACTCGCCCCGCCCTGCGGATGACCGCTCGGTGCCCCTCGACGTGGCAAAGGAGGGGGAACAAAGCGGGCAGCAGGCGCGGAGTTCACCGGAAAAGCCGTGAACAATCCGCTAATTAGAAGCGCGATCGTTGAGCAACTGAGTGCTTGTTTTTGAAAAAAATTGTGTCTCATAACTCATGTCCTAGAAATTTTTGTGATGGTTTTTGTGATTCCGCCTGAGAGACCTAATGCAAGCAAAGCTGGAACGAGTGGCACCCATCCCCCCTGCAGGAATAGCAGGAAGCAAGCTGTTCCTAATAGCGCGATCGCTGCGAGGGCTGCCAAACTTAAATAATGCGGTTTTCTGAGCCACCACGCTAACCCCCCACCAACAATTGCCCAACACCAAATCCAGAGCGTGTCCTGCCAAAACGACCACATCCACAGCAAAGGTCGTCGATCGAGAACTGCACTCAAAATTTGGCTCACCATTTGAGCTTGTAGCAGCACCCCAGGCGTTTTCTGGTGCAGCGAAGTACCGGTACTGTAGGGAGTTGACCAGAAATCCCCGAAACTCGGAGCCGTCACGCCAATTAAAACAATTCGATCTTTTAGAAAGGTGTGATCAAGCTGATTGTTTAGTAATTGCGTTAACGTGACCTGCGGTACGCTGTCTTGTAATGACTTGTAATTCCGGTAGTTCAGAAGAATTTGGTGCCCCCAAGAGTCAATGGTTTGATAGCCTCCCCTATGATTTTCAAGGGGCTGAAACGTTACGGAACCCAGTTGTAATGCTCCTTCTGGTGTAAATTGTGGAGTAATTCCCTGAGTGATGAGATACCGGAATGCAAGTTGAACACTAAACGAATACGAGGTAGAACACGCGGAACCAGGATACGGTTCCATTCCTAATAAATGACGACGCAGAATGCCATCCGGATCGGTCAAAAAATCGCTAAAGCCCCATTGCTCAGGTGGTACTTCCGGGGGCGGTGCAACGCCTGGATCATTGCTCGTGGAATCGGTTGCTTTGCAAACGGTAATGAGACGCGAATTTTGCCGAAGCCGATCGCTGAGCGATTTATTTTTTGTTGCGCTGCTGCGATAGATGTCGAGACCGACCGCAATCGGCTGTTGTTGCTCTAACTTGTCTAAAAGTTTCAATAAGGTCTGATCAGAGAGCGATCCTTGTCTTGGTTCGGGCTGTGCTTGAATGTCTGCTTCGGTTAGTGTCACCACTAAAAGACGAGAATCTGGTACTTCCTGGGAGCGCGATCGCAGGAATTGATCGAAGGCTTGTAGCTCTAGAGGTTGCATCCAGCCCATATGTCGTCCGCCGATCGTTAAGCCTGCTGCTGCTATGCTGCTGAAGAAAATCGCCGCCAATCCCCGTCGAATTTTGCTGCGTTTATGAGACTGGGAGGCTAATGGTGCAATCACCGTATCTTGCTCTTGTTGAGCGATTCCTTCAGTGTCTCCTTTCTTGACACTAAGCGTACTGTTACACCAATCTTGCCAAGTTTGTGGAACTTCGGCTGGATTTTGAAAAATGACGGGCAACCAGGTTGCATAGGGAAACTCCGGTTCCAAGGTTTCTAGTTGTTCTCGTGCCTGCCGAACTGCACTGTAGAGCGGTTGACCTGCGGCAAAGGCACTTAAGAGGTGCTTTAAGAACTCCTGAGCCACTCGATCGGGAACTGGCTCCCGCATCACAATGATTTGGGGAATGTGCAAATCAGTAAGCTGGCGAGCTAAACCAATTCCATCGCAGGAGTTAAAAATTGCCAGCTTTAATCCATGACGAATCGCAACTTTAAGTGCGTATTTAAGTTCACTCAACACCAGTCGATCGCTAGCATTAATCATCAATCGACCGACTTCAGATTCCGTGGAGCTATGTCCCGCAAAAAATAAAATATCCCAAGCCTGCCTCCACAACTGCTCTCCTAACTCCTGTCGTTGGGGTTCTACAAGCAGTTGAACGTGAGCTTGAGGAAGTTGTTCTAATAAGGCGCGATCGCGCTGCACATTAATGCCCACGCTACTACCGAGAATTGCCAAAACGTTGACGGTTGGTTTTGCCGTTTCGGTGCGCTCCACACGCTCATAGGCTGCCGTACTTAGGGCGATCTCTGCAGTGGGATAGCGGTCTAACACGTCCCACAAATGCCATGGTAATCGGCTCAGCTGCGGACTGCTAGTTTGAATTAGAACACGAATCTTCTCTGCCGGGTCGAGCTTTTCAAACCAGCGATCGCGCAAGGGGCGGAACACAGCAGAATTTAACCACGCATTCAACTGTTCAATTAATCGATGAGCGGCATGACGGCAGTCTTCTACTCTGGAAACATGGGTCACTTCATCCTGCAAAAACTCAATTCGCCACCGCTGCCCTAATCGGCGATAGGCGAGCTGCCAATCGTGATACTGCTGCGGCAAACTTGGCGCAGGTGGCAAAGTTCCGGGTAGCTCGATCGCAGGTTGCTTCCCTTCGTCCCCAATTTGCAGGATCACTGGAAACCCACGGTCAAAACTTCCTTCTCCAATCTTTAAGACAACTAACTTACTCACAGTAGCTTAACGTTTAACGTGTTAGAGTTTGTGAAATAAATCCATTAGTGCCGTGTTACTCCTAGCATTGGTATCGTCGAGCTAGATTACAAAACTTTCCACATAGCTCGCATTACCCAAAGTAATGTTGACACTAAAACGTTCGCCAAAGCTCCCCATTAACTGTTTTTGAATATAATCATCAGTGCTTCTTGCCTGAACGCTTTGCTGTATTTGTCCCTCTTCTAACAAAATCGTTAGTTCTAGACCTTCTGGTAAATAAACCTGATCACCAATCGGGTGAACTTGTAGCACAACACGAACATGGGAAGCCTGGGACGAGACATCCTCTTCGGGAATCAGTGACACGAGAAGCGCGACGGTCTGCGGTTCCGGCGAGCCGTCTAGTTGAATCAGTTTGGCACCACGAGTTTGAGTACTAGGGTCAGATAAATCGGTGTCCGACTCTGCGCTTCTAAAGCTGTACGCTGGACTCAAAGCTTGAGCGAATAAAAGCATTTCTGCGGCTTGCCAGCCTGCCTCAAAGTATTCATCAAGCCATTGTCTTAGCGTCACGATCGCTTGATTCACGGGAGCGAGCGAATGGAGATAGCTTGGCAATTCGTCGAGCGATCGCAGCTGACGCAGCATTAACCTTCCCGTTTGTAGCGTGGGACTAAACCCTAGTAAAGTCGCTTCTGTGAGCGATTCATTCAACTGAACAGCAACGAACCCGATGCGATCGCTTTGAGCTTCGACTGGAACTGGGCAAGTTTGAGCATTGGGTAAAATGGGGCGGCATTCGAGCTTGCCTCGGTGCCGGATATTTAGATCTGCCACATCCAGAAGTATTTGCATGACGGGATTTGCGCTATGGCTCGCTTCCCAATCTGTTTCAATCCCAATACACTGCAAGTAATAATTCACAGCCTGTACTGCCAATGTATTCAAATAAACCTGCTTGGCTTTTTGCCCGTCCGTGTACTGGCGGCGAAACTGCTCTGCTTGTTGATGCACCCTAGCAGCTAAGGGAACTGTAAATACCGATGAAATAAGGTCGCTCATAAAAATTGCTCACACTGGAATAAAAGTAGGGTCACGATCGAAGATACTCTTTAATTTTTGGTGCTAATTCTTTACAAGCGCGTTGATAGAAATTGCTCAAAGTTGGAATCTTGACGCCAAAGGATGCCGAAAGCTGTTCCCAGGATTCTCCCGCTAAGCGGCGAAGCGCAAGGATTTGAAAATTCACTTCAGAGCAGCTTTTCATCTGCTTGTGCTTAAAGCAATTTTCAGGATCTTCTTCTAAACACTGTTTAACAATGTCAGACATTGAAAGTGTCTCAGCGGAAACATTCGCCTTATCTAATTCATTGATATCTGCGACATAGGTAACTCGTGTGTTTGTACTGGAATAGTATTTAGTTCGTGCATCAATGAAACGCTTATTTAGTAAAAAGTTCACCCAAGTCATCACCTTACCTTTGGTCGAGTCGTAGCGATCAATAGAGCGACACATCTGTAGCCACAGTTCTTGTAAAGCTTCTTGGTAAAGATAAACATAGGTTTCTGCAGGTAATTGTCCACGAGGGCAGTAAAGTTTACCTGACTGTTGAATCAAGCGAATCAGCCGACCCAAAGCGGTTTGCCGCTCGTGGCTGTGGGGTGCATATCGTTGAGCTTCCATGACCAGCCGTTCTAGTTGTTCATCCAGTTCGTCCATTGGGGAGTTGAAATTGAGCGATCGGTCACTCACTATCATGATGGAATTCCAATAGTGAAGGTGTGCTCTGATACAAATCTATGGAGATCCCATTTGGCTTCTGTAGCAATTTGATTTAAACAGCAAGAAGCACTCCCATATTTCATGAAGTGCTATATATCTCTCGGACAGGATGCACAGAAATTATCCAATCGCCTGCAATTTTCTTGAATATCCCTCTCTCAAGAAACACTTTCGACAGGGTATTATCAACTTAACCCGAATGTAGAATAATCGGACTGATTTAACTCGGATCACCTCTTCTCATGTACTCCCGTCATCGCTTTCCCGGCGAAATCATCAGTTCCTGTGTGTGGCTTTACTACACTTTTCCTCTGAGTTACCGGGATATCGAGAAGATGATGTTGTACCGAGGCATCGAGGTGACGTACGAATCGATTCGGGAATGGTGCCAGAAATTCGGACAGCAATACGCGAATCAGGTGCGGCGCAAGCGTCCTTACATTACAGACAAATGGCATCTTGACGAAATGGTAGTCACAATCAAGAAGCAGCAATACTACCTGTGGCGGGCAGTAGACAGTGAAGGGAACGTGCTGGATGTCTTATTACAACGCCATCGAGGCACCGAAGCAGCGAAGCGATTTTTCCGTAAGCTGCTGAAGAAACAAGGGTTTGTGCCACGGGTGATAGTCACCGACAAGCTCAAGAGTTACGAAGCGGCAAAGAAACAGGTGATGCCGAGCGTAGAACACCGACAACACAAAGAGTTGAATAATCGGGCAGAAAATTCGCATCAACCGACAAGAATGCGAGAGCGACGAATGCGGCGATTTAAATCTGTGGGGCAAGCGCAACGATTCCTTTCTGCCTTTGACCCGATTCGCTCCCACTTTCACCCGAAGCAACATGACCTGAGTGCAAAACGATATCGAGAACAGATGCGCCAACGCTTTGAGGATTGGCGAGAAATCACTGGTGTGAAAGATGCTGCGTAAATTGGAGCGATGACCGCGATCGAGAAATTATTGTGCCTAATTTTGATTGTCATCGGTTAAGTTGACAATGCCGTTGCTGGGCTAAACTCTGCTGCGTAATCAGAGGGATCAAGACTGCTTAGGATTATCATGCCTAATTTTTAATGTACTCCGTTAAGTTAATAATGCCACTCTTCAACATCCTTGAAGCGTTGACACGAATTCAACATGCGGTTAACCAAATTAAGCGCTAGAAATGCCCCAAGTCAATTGTTATAAAAATTGATGTCTGGCGTTTGATCATCTGGATAAATTGGCGGGGACTGCACTGAAAGCAAGACAACATCCTCATCGGGTGTCCGAAAGCCATGACTTGCACCCACAGAAATATAGATCGTATCTCCGGGTTTAACGGAATACTCTTTTTCGTCTAGCGTGATAATTGCGGTCCCTTCAAGAATGTAAAGAAAAGATTCAGAAGCTTCGTGAACGTGAGGTTCCAGCGCAGATCCTTTAGCAATCTTCACATGGTCGAATCCCACAGATAAAAGCTGTTCACGGGACAATAATCGAGTAATGGTTGCGCCAAACAACGCTTTGGACTCGAACTCTGTAATGTTCTTGATCGTAACTCTGTTGATTGTAGTAATCATTTTTTATCCTCCTAACGATTTCTATTAGGTTCCGACTGCTGTTGCTCATCGTGGTTTTATAACATCTGAAGTGTTTTGATACTGTTCTGCAATTTTGGTAAACGCATCAACACAACGATCAAGCTGCGATCGCGTGTGAACTGCCGAAATCTGAACTCGAATTCGAGCTTGATTTTGGGGAACCACCGGGTAGCTAAATCCAATCACATAGATACCTTCATCGAGGAGCGCCCGTGCCATTGTCTTTGCCAGCTTCGCGTCGTAAAGCATAATCGGCACAATCGGATGGATACCGGGCTGGATTTCAAAGCCACGATCGTGCATTTGCTGCCGGAAATAGCGCGTGTTCTCGATTAAACGGCTGCGTAACTCATTCGACTGGCTCAGGAGATCCAATACCGTCAAACTCGTGTAGGCGATCACGGGTGCCAACGTATTGGAAAATAGGTAGGGGCGCGATCGTTGTCGCAGCAAGTCGATTATCACTCGATGCCCGCTAGTAAAGCCTCCTGATGCCCCACCGAGCGCTTTTCCAAGCGTACTAGTGATCAGGTCAACCCGGCCCATGACACCACAGTGTTCAATTGATCCGCGTCCCATTGCTCCCAAAATGCCCGTTGCGTGACTATCATCTACCATAACAAGGGCATCGTATTGTTCCGCTAAATCGCAGATGAGATCGAGCTTGGCAATCTCCCCGTCCATGCTGAAAACGCCATCGGTTGCAATCAAGCGAATTTTGGCGGATTGGGTTTGTTGAAGGATCTGCTCTAACTCCTGGATATCGCTGTGAGCAAATCGATATCGTTGTGCCTTGCAAAGTCGAATCCCATCGATCACACTGGCATGATTCAACGCATCGCTAATCACCGCGCAATCCGCATCTAACAGTGTTTCAAATAGCCCCGTATTGGCATCAAAGCAAGCGTTATACAAAATGGTATCCTCGGTGCCAAGAAACGCTGAGAGCCTTGCTTCAAGTTCTTTATGAATTGCTTGCGTTCCACAAATAAATCGCACCGATGACAACCCAAACCCATACTTTGCCAAACCCTCTTGAGCGGCTGCAATCACATCAGGATGGGTGGCAAGTCCCAGGTAATTGTTGGTGCAGAAGTTCAAAACCGTTTGTCCTCCCTTAATTTCAATCTCGGCTCCCTGAGGACTGATGAGAATTCGTTCTTCTTTCGCAAGACCAGCTTGATCGATCTCATCTAGCATCGACTGAAAGATAGCGGCTGCTGTGTTCAACATGATGACATCCTCGTAAGAAGATTAACGATTCCGGTTTTTCAATGGAACGTCCAACCGTCGCGAAAGTTGTTTGAGCATATCTTCAACGATCGCGGGCAAATCATATTCTGGTCGCCATCCCCAATCGGCTCGTGCCTTAGAATCATCGACCTCAGACACCCAGGAATCCGCGATCGCTTGTCGAAAATCAGGCGCATAATCGCAGACAAAATCCGGCAGATACCGCTGAATTTCGCTGACAAGTTCTGCTGCCGAAAAACTCACGGCAGTAATGTTGTAGCTAGAGCGAATTTTGATGGCTGCTTCATCTGCTTGCATTAGCTCTAAAACGGCTCTCACTGCATCCGGCATATACATCATCGGCAATCGAGTTTCAGGACGAACAAAGCAGGTATAGTGCCGGTCTTTCAGCGCTGCGTAGAAGATTTCTACTGCAAAGTCGGTGGTGCCGCCACCGGGAGGAATGCTGTAACTGATGATGCCAGGTAAGCGAAGACTACGCACATCAACACCATAGCGATGGGCGTAATAATGACACAACAATTCTCCGGTGACTTTGGTAATGCCATACATCGTGGAGGGGTCTTCGATCGTGATTTGAGGCGTATCTAGTTTGGGGGTATGCGGCCCAAACACAGCGATCGAGCTAGGAAAGAAAAGCTTGAGGTGATAAATTCTGGCGGTTTCTAGAACGTTGTACAACCCATTGACGTTAACATTCCAGCAGCGATCGGGCTGTTGTTCTCCTTTTGCTGACAACACCCCTGCTAAATGATAAATCGTATTGATTTGATATTTTTCGATTAAATCCTGAAGCCGCTGTCGATCCATCACATCTAAGACTTCGTAGAAACGATAATCTCTCTGAGGAACTGCGTCACAGTGGTATGCCCGATGCAACGCTGCTCGACTGCTTTCAAGTACACTCGCTGCTCCGTAGTGCTGACACAACGCAGCAACAAGGTCACCCCCAAGTTGACCTTTTGCTCCAGTCACTAAAATCGTACCCATATCCAGATATTCAGAATGAATTAGCAGTAATTGCGGCTTTATGTGTAGAGCTTGCCTAAAAGACTGTGGATTATTTAACTCGATTGTATTAATCTTTCTTTGGATGGCAATCCCTCATAAGTGGCAGATAAAATTGTGGTAGTGCTATTTAACCTGAGTTCGGGTTAAGCCGGGAGCAAGAGATTATGGTCGAGGGCAATCGACGGCTTCTTTGGCTGATAGCAATACGCAATTAGTTCGCCCAGGATATTGATAAAGCAATTGACTGGAGAGCGATGAGGTGAATGCTCGATTTAAGAAATGTTCTTTAACTGGTCGATGATCGTTTCGATGATGGAGTGGCGGTGCAGCATCAAACGGTCATTCAGTGGCAGCAATCGCTGTTTCGTATTGCGGTTAAGTTGATAATGCCTATCTCTATCATCTTGACGCTGTGCGCCCTTACTTGCCGCCCAACGTTGAATACCTCGCAGTCGATGGTTACTATGCCAAAGCCAGATTTGTTTCAGGAGCGGTGGATCTGAAGTTGCACGTCATCAGCAAGCTCAGGTGCGATGCGAACCTTCAGTTTCTCTACATGGGAGAGCAAAAGCGACGAGGGAGACCGCGCAAGTATGCAGGTAAAGTTGACTTGAGTGACCTCAGTCGCTTCACGTTTGTCGAAACCGTATCCCCAAATGTGAATCTGTACACTGCTGTCGTCTTTCATGTGTCGCTCAAACGCTCGATTCGAGTCGTCTACCTGGTAGACCAGCGCTCGACTCGCGTTCGGACTTGTTTGCTCTTCAGCACAGATGCTGGGCAAGACCCGGTGCGAATTTACCACTACTACAAACTGCGATTCCAAATCGAATTTATCTTTCGAGACGCAAAGCAATTTACGGGACTAGAAGATTGTCAAGCTCGCGATGCTCAAAAACTCGCCTTCCATTTCAATGCCAGTTTCACGGCACTCAATCTCGCTAGACTCGACGCTTTGCAGCAGCATTCAGGACTAGCTCCATTTGTCTTCTCAATGGCAAGTGTCAAACGGCAAATGCTCAATCAGCACCTGCTCGAACGATTTATTTGCAACTTAGACTTAGACCCAAGCCAAATTAAATCGCATCCCAACTACTCAAGCCTTTGCAATTACGGCATTATCGCTGCCTGATTCTGCCCGGACTATTGCTTGTAGACATGGTACTGGAACCCGTTTGCTGTCCGAACTGCAACAGCACTAACGTTGTGAAAAATGGCAAAAGTGACGAAGGAAAACAACGGTATCGTTGCCGCAATACCGATTGTCCTCGCCGCTCTTTCATCCGAGACTACAGCTATCGCGGCTATTTGCCAGAAGTCAAGCAGCAAATCAGCGATATGGCAGTGAATGGCAGTGGGATTCGAGATACCGCAAGAGTGCTGAAAATTAGCCCCACAACCGTGATTGAGGAATAAAAAAAAAGATCGCCATCTCGAACGAGTCAACACGGCTCTACTCCAACAGATGGAAAGTTTACCCACGAGTGCGATGGTGGTAAAAGTTGAAGAAGCGGAAATGGACGAGATGTGGAGTTTTGTGCAGTCTAAGAAACAACAACGGTGGTTGTGGCATGCCATTGATCATCGCACAGGTACAGTGTTAGCTTATGTCCTTGCTCCGCATGAAGATGCAGCACTCAAAGAACTTCAGCAATTGCTTGCTCCATTTGCCATCAAGCGCTTCTACACCGATAGTTGGGGTGCATACTTGCGATTGCTAGAAGCTCAAAAGCACACTGTAGGTAAAGCAAATACACAACGGATTGAGCGCAAGCATTTGACGCTTCGCACACGGGTCAGGCGGTTAGCTCGAAAAACAATTTGCTTCTCCAAATCGATCTGGCTGCACGATGTCGTGATTGGATTGTTCATCAACCGCTATGAATTTGGTCGAGCAGTGTGATAGCTCATCCACAGGTCTAGAACATGACCCAGTTCCTTACATATCGCTCGTAAAGATACGCCATGCCTGATTGCAATTGCTCGATATTCAGTAAAGCTTCATCGTTACTGCGTTTGACATATCCTTGTTCGCACTTCCATCGGGTTGTTTTCAGTAAAACCAGGTTGCTGATCCTTCACCTGAACTCACTTGATCAATCGTGAAAAGATCGCCTGGAAAGTAAGCCAAAAAGTAGGGCGTTTGCAGGCAATTCAATAGGAACTTGTTGAGTTTCCCCTTCGACTCGAATCGTTGTGGTTTTAGTCGGGGAAAGGGTAGCCTGACTACCCGGAGTAACAGGTACAGCTTGCGAACTAGCAGGAGAACTAATGGCGCTGGAACCTCCTGTTACTCCGGGAGCACAAGCTGCCAAGCTTCCAAACAGCAGCGCTACCAGCAATAAACGATTTAGCATTATGATCTCCAGATAATTCTCTACTCTGTATTGGTGATAGCTTTAGCTTCACTATTACTTCTGGAATTTACACAAGTATTTCAAAAGAGCTTATTCAGCGTTTTCATTTTTATAAATCTACTATTACCGTTATTTTAAAACACGAGAAGATTTGTGGAATGGTGCTTTCTTCACTTGAAGTCATAGCTTGTCTTCTTCATCCTAAAAAGCTATGACGTACCATTTACAATCGTTTCAAAAATGGATACTCGGATCAGTTGCATTGAGTCTATTGGCAGGAACAATAATGGCTTGCCAAAACCAGCCACCGATCGTTGTCAGTTCTCCGACTTCGGTTTCCTCAACGCAAAATGTCTATCGCAATGATCGCTTAAGGTTCGAGTTTCGCTATCCTGAAAAGGATTTTGTGGTCGATCCGTTGACCAAAAGTCCACCGACAGAGGCAGATGCGATCGCGACGGTCGAAGTCTGGACGAAGGAACATTACCAAAAGCTCAAAGCAGGGGCTTATGAAGGTGGAACAGAATATCCTGCTAATGTTCAAGTTGCCGTTTATCAGAATCCGAAAAAGCTAGACTTGCAGAACTGGGTACAACAGAATGATCGATTTGCCGCTCCACAGCAATTCAAGACGACCACGATCGTAGGTCAAACCGGAATCGCTTTTCAGTCGAGTGGACTATACGAGCATGAACATATTGCTTTTCAATCTGATGATGAGATTACTTTGATTACGTTATCCAAAACTGGCCACGGCAACAACGATGCAACTTACCGAACCGCCTTTGATCAAATCATTCGCACATTTCAGAGAATTTAGCATTTCTGGTAGGCACAATACCAGGCTTTGAAACAAAACCACTGTAATGTACAGATAGAGCATTAAGAACGACCAAGAGCAAAAACAGCAGACTTAAATAGATCGGAATTGGAGCAGAAAGATGAGCCAGCCATACGATGATCGCTTTTCTTCACCCTGCAAGGATGATTCGTATTACGCAGGTGAATTGGTTGTGTCGCAAAAATGGTAGGGTAGTGGAGCTTAATTTCCTCTAGCCTCGCTCTAAATGACTGCTGACTCCCTGTTCAAATCGCACCACTTTCTACCTGAAATGATCTTACTGAATGTGCGCTGGTATTGTCGTTAT